>CAJBYM010000092.1 GCA_903959815.1 Candidatus Omnitrophota bacterium | reverse complement strand
CCTGAGTCCACCCCAAAAGACCAATTGGGTAATGCTCATCCTGTCGTGATAGACATGGCTCGCACTCTGTTTTCTTTTTTCCTGCGGCAGAAATTGTATGAAGAAGCGAGAAAGTTTGGCCCACGAGCGGTTGAAATATTCCAAGCGTTTAATTTGGAAAGCGGGGCATGTAAAGTATTGGCCTCAATTACAGTTTTGCAGATTATGACTGGAGATGTGATACGAGCTCAGCAAACTTATCTTCAAGACCATTTGAGTATTCCGTACTATATGCGGAGTAAAGAATGTGAGTTCATTGATGTTCTCATTCTTGCATGCATCAATCAGGATGATGATCTCCTTGACAAGGCCAAAATGCACCCACAATTAAACTATTTGGACGCCGAGATCCAGACCATAGTGCGTCAATTATCATTGTCTACCTTGATCGAGGGAGAGCTGCCGAGTCAAACTGGAAATCAATCCTTCGACATAATTCACTCCAAAAAGGAGCGGCAGGGTCTTTCTGATGTTACTGAAGGTTACGTTGTTGAACCTCAACAATCTATTCTAGATAAGATAGATATTGAAGTGTTAGATGGAGAGCCGAAGCCGGTTGTTCCCCAAGAAATATCTGACAATCAAATTGAGCATGGCGTTGATCAACCTCTTGGAATTACTGAGGAGCCACAAAATATTCAACATCTTGAAGAGGACGACGAGGATCTAGATTTCTTAAAATAAATAACTCAAAAAGCGTTTCTCTTTTTCGTGCACTTGAAAGCGCTTTTCTCTCTCAACACAACATACAACAAAGACAAATATGAAATATTTGGAGAATCTGTGTCTAGAAAATATTTCTCGTGAATTGAATGGGTATGAAATTGGTGGAGGTTTAAAATTATTTGGTAGAATTGAAGTTTACTCGACGAAAAAATCTGGAGAGGAAAAGAAATACTCTAAAATGCTGGAAAACAAGTTGATTACGGGGACCGATTTGCCGGACGAATTAGGAAAAAAGAGATTTCGAAAACTTTTAATTGACCTTATCCAAACGTTGAATGCTGCTCAAGTTTACCACGATTTTTCCCAACTATCTCCGGATGCCTTCATCGAAATGACAGTAAATTCGTCCATTCAGAATATCAATTCCTCATTGGCCGAGATTACTATACACACCCCTGATTTTATTCACAGAATGTGGAGAGAAATAAATGAATCTTTGAGTAATCAGCTACCAAATTGTGAGGTAGTGCTTCTTTTAGTTTAGACCAAAATTCTTGTTTTACTGATCATTTTTCCCATCCAGGTTTATAGTCTTGTCGACAATTCATACATGAATGAAATGGAAGAAGGTGTAACCTGGTCTCTTCATTATTTCTTTTGCAATAAAGAACTTCGTCGAATTTGCTATTTTTCGTGCCTTGCCGTAAGTAAATATCGAATACACGATTCGTATGATAATAGTGAACAAGACTCGGCTGACGAGAATGGGGAACATTCGAATGATAACTCGGATAGTGAAGATATGGATTGGAGCTAATACAACAATATTTCATTTTATATGTATATAAATTCTAACAAATGGTGCGTTATTGTACTGCTGATCTGTACTTATATGAACTAACTTACTAACTAACAAAACTAACTCTCTCCGTTCACAATTTCGTTTCCTTTTACTTGAAGTTCAATTGCGGAATGAGGTTCGTCATTGTTGACATGATTCGCGGAAAGGATTGGATTTTTTACAGAACTAAAATCAACTTCCGATGGAGGACTTGAAGCGATATCTTCTGGTTGCTGTTGCTTATTTTGATCAATTAATTCGGTCAACATTGTAATGAGTTTCTCTCCTGTTGGTCTATTCTGTGGCTCTTGGTCCCACATTGAGAGCAAAATCTCTCGAAAGAGATTTGGCATATCATCTGTCAATTTCAATTTCTCTCCATTTTTAACTTTTTCGTATATTTCAAAAGTAGAACAGCCATCATAAGGATCCATTTGAGTCCAAATCTCCCAAAACGTGACACCAAGAGCATAAATATCGATTGATTGAGTATAATGACGTTCAGCGCTCACCAATTCAGGTGCCATGAAAGCAACGGTACCCAAAATAGTCATTCTTTTTGCTTTGGTCGATTCCATGTTTCGCGTCTTTGTCGCCTCTCCAAAGTCACCTAATTTTACTACCCATTTTTTGCCGACAAAGAAGTTTTCCGCCTTAATATCACGATGAATATAGCCGTTCTGGTGCAGACAGTTAATTGCATTCGCTGCATCTAAACAACCTTGTACCCGGGCGGAAAACGTTTTCCATCGCGACGCGTTTTTTGTCAGACTAGATTTCAAATTTCCACCTTCACAGAACTCAAATACCATTCCAATCTTAAAAGAAAAAAAGAAAAAGAAATACGTCAAAGAATATGGCCATAAAGTTCTTGGCGGAGTTCCGGGATTGACCATGATCGGTACTGCCAAAGATAAGGCGCCTATATTTTCTTTTATTCTTAAAGATATTCATGCGCATGATATTGGCACGCTCATTGATCGCGAGGGTGTGGCTATCCGCACAGGGCATCATTGTACACAGCCTGTCATGAAACATTTTGGTGTTCCGGCCACGGCCCGTGCATCTTTGGCGTTCTATAATACGAAGGAAGAACTGGATATTCTTGTCGTGGCATTGAAAAAGATCATTGGAGTGTTTAAATAATTAGAAAATGATATGACCATACATAGTGAAGATCTCTATCAGCAAGTCATTCTTGAACATAACAAGCGGCCGCGGAATTTTATTAAACTTGATCCGTGCACGCATGAGGCGGAAGGCTATAATCCGCTTTGCGGGGATCATTTGAAGGTTTACCTGAGGGTGAATGCGCAGGGTGTTATAGACGAGATTTCTTTTACAGGCGACGGTTGCGCCATTTCCAAAGCATCAGGTTCCATGATGACAGCGGCTTTGAAAGGTAAGACCGTCGATGAGGCCAAGGTCCTTTTTGAGGAATTCAGGAAGCTTGTGACAAAAGAATCTGATGCTGGTGAGCATTTGGGTAAATTAATGGTTTTCTCAGGTATCTGGAAATATCCAAGCCGTGTTAAATGTGCGATCCTGGCCTGGCATACGATGAAGGGCGCTTTGGATAGGAAAGCCACAGTGTCGAGTGAATGATGGTAGTAATTACCAATAATTATCTGCTTTAGATTGAGGGGCATGGTCAAAATCGCCCAGGACCCTTACTTCACGCACCAGCTCTATCCCGAATTTTTCTTTAACGAGATCTGACATCTTTAAGGTTAGCTCATAAACATCCTGGGCGAGTCCCTGGTCTTTATGGGTGACAATGTTGGCGTGGTCTTTGTAGATCAAGGCACTTTTATGGCTGAGTTCTTTGGCGCCTGAATTCTCAAGGAACCATCCCGCGGCCTGGCGTTTTCCGGCTTTGGATGTGGGTTCGACATTTTTGAAGAATGATCCTGCACAAGGGTAGGTTTGCCAGAATGTATACGCGAATTTGCGTTCTTCCAGAATGGCGTCACGTTTGATGGTCAGGTCTGTTGTTTGAGAAGGGGTAAGGTCAAACGTAGCTTCAAGGATGATCATCCCGTTAGATTTAAATTCCGAATCTCTGTAACTAAAACGGATATCACGGGCAGGTATGATCTTCAATGTATTATCCTGGCAAAGGACTTTGACGTCTCGCAAATGGTCTGATATCTGTTCGCCATAAGCGCCGGCATTGCCTGTTATAGCCCCGCCGACTGTCCCGGGGATGCCGATCATTTTTGATAGTCCGTCGAGTCCCGCATCAACGGCTGTGTTAGCCAGATCATGGAGCATGGTGCTGGCTTCGACCGTAAGTGAATCGCCGTGTTGCGTGATACGAGGTGTGTTTGAAGAAAAGCGTACGATGACGGCAGGAATCCCTTTGTCAGAAGCCAGGATGTTAGAACCAAATCCCATGAAGATGAAGTGAGCGCAGTGTTGGCGCAAGCGGATGATGGTTTCACTTAGGACCGATGCAGATTCACATTCGATCATGGCCAGGCAAGGACCACCCAGGCGGAATGTGGTGTAGTTTTTTAGTAAGGCATGGGGCGTGATCGTAACGTTGAGGTCATTTAAGAAGCTTAGGTCCATATCAGATCCTGGGAAGAGGAAAAATGATGTTTTCCTCGGGGTTGTCGAATGTATTGAGCTTTGTGTCAGGGAACGCCGTGCAGATCTTGTTAACGATCTCATCAACCAGATGCCGTGGCACGGATGCTCCCGAACTTATTCCGATGTTGTTTCTATTCTTTAATAAGTTAAGATCAAGATCCTTGGCATGATCGACAATGATGCTGGGGACACCTAACTGTTCGCCTTTTTCCCGCAGGCGGTTGGAGTTTGAACTGTTGGATGATCCGCAGATGATGATCATGCCATCAGGCGCGCAAATCTTGGCCAGTTCTTTGATCGCGTCTTGACGGTTTTGTGTCGCGTAACAGATATCATCGCGCATCGGGCCGGTCAGTCGTGGAAATTTGGCACGGAGTTTGAGGATCAGTTCGCGTGTGTCATCGACGGAAAGGGTGGTTTGTGTGATGAAGGCAACTTTCTTATGCGGGGGGATATCAAGTTTTGCGATGTCATCTGCATGGGAGACGATATGAAGGAGTTCTGGCTTAACATAGCCTGAGGTTCCGACCACTTCTTCATGGCCTTTGTGGCCGATGAGGATGACATCAATATTGCTGTTGGAGAACTGGACTGCTTCCTGGTGCACTTTGGTGACAAGGGGGCATGTGGCGTCCATGGTTTCCAGTTTCTTCTTACTGGCTTCGTTGAGGATCGCAGGAGAAACGCCATGGGCGCTAAAAATGATCCGGCTGCCTTCTGGCACAGAAGTAATATTATCCACGAATATCACACCGCGGGATATAAAGCTGTTTACCACGGATGTGTTGTGCACGATCTCATGAAAAACGTACAGCGGTGTGCCATAGGATTTGAGCGCGCGCTCAACAATCTCGATGGCGCGTGCTACTCCTGCGCAGAAACCTTGTGTCCGGGCCAGAAAGATTTGCATTGATGAGACCTTCTCCTTTGATTACAATCAAACATTATATCATTACTTAATACAGGATAAACTTAAATGCCAAAAATTCTCCGTCGTCAAACTCCAAGCGTTGCCATAGGATATGTTATGCTCGGCAGTTCTCATCCGATCGTCGTACAGTCTATGACCGATACGCCGACAGCAGATGTCGATGCCACGGTTCGTCAGACCATTGAATTGGTTGAGGCGGGGTCGGAACTTGTTCGTTGGACGATCAATGATGATGCTGCCGCCAAAGGGGCTATTGAGTCGATATCCCGATTGCGTGCGTTGGGTGTAGCTACGCCTATTGTCGGGGATTTTCATTTTAACGGACATGAGCTTTTGACGCGGCATGATGCATTGGCAAAGTTGTTGGATAAATATCGTGTTAATCCTGGGAATGTTGGACGGGCTGCAGCTAAGGATGATAACTTTGCTGCCATTATCCGGGTGGCGATCAAGTATGGTAAAGCTGTTCGTATCGGCGTTAATTGGGGATCATTGGACCGTGATCTTTTGACAGATCTTATGCAGAAGAATGCGCGGTTGCTTAAGCCAAGGACTATGAAGGATGTTGTAGCTGATGCCATGGTAGAGAGCGCTGTGTCCAGCGCTGCTTACGCGGTTGCTTTAGGTTTATCGCGCGAGAAGATCATTTTGAGCGCTAAGCTTTCTGTTCTTCAGGATACGATCGAGGTTTATCAGCGTTTGGCGGCTGTATGTGAATATCCGCTTCATTTGGGGCTTACCGAGGCTGGGGCAGGGCACAAAGGTATTACAGCAAGCGCGGCGGCTCTTTCGATCCTTCTTCAGCAGGGTATAGGGGATACAATCCGTGTTTCATTAACACCAGAGCCTGGTGTTGCCAGATCGTGTGAGGTGGAGGTCTGCCAGGATCTTCTTCAGTCGATGGGGTTTCGCTATTTTTTCCCGAATATCACAAGTTGTCCGGGATGCGGACGTACGCGCAGTGCTGAATTTCAGAATCTTGCGCATGATATTCGCACCTACGTTGTAACCAGGATGCCTGATTGGCGTAAGAAATATCCAGGTGTTGAGACGCTTAATATTGCGGTCATGGGTTGCGTGGTCAATGGACCGGGTGAGAGTGCACATGCGGATATAGGTATCAGTTTGCCTGGCACATCGGAAGACCCGTCAGCGCAGGTTTATGTCGACGGGAAGAAGACAGGCATTCTTAAAGGCGCTCGCATTAAAGAAGAATTCATCGCCCTGCTTGAGGATTATATATCCCGCCGTTTTTCAAAGTAAATTGGTCTTATATTTATAGAAGCGATACGGTGCGGGTGATCTTGCGTTTCTCAAAAAGGACGTATTCCGTGTAGCCTGCGGCAATGGCCAGGTCGCGGCTTTTATCGAAATCACATCCAACGTCTTTGGGCTGATGGGCATCAGAACCGAATGTGATGGGCACGCCCTTAGCGCAGTAGATCTTTAGATCATGTAAAGAAGGGTAGATCTCTTTTGCAGGTTTCCGTAAGCCTGAAGAATTGATCTCAATGACAAGACCTGTCTTTTTGAACACATGGGCATTTTCTTCGATCTCGGCTGTCATATCTTCGGTGGGGTGAAAATCAAATTTCTTGACCAGGTCTACATGGCCGAGAATGTCGAACATGCGTGAGAGAGCACTTTTGCGCAAAAGCCGGTTGTAGTCGCGGTAGACTTCATTGACATCCCGGATGTTCCATTCTTTCATTTGAATAGGATCATCAAAGCCCCATTTTTGGATGAAGTGAACCGATCCGATGACATAATCAAAAGGATACTGTGCCAGGATGTTCTTGGTCTTGTCCTCATAGCCCGGGATATAGTCGGCTTCAATGCCGATCAGAACTTTCAGTTCATCGGCAAATTCGGCACGCACGCTTTCGATCATGTGAAGATAAACCGGAAGTTGGGAATGATCCATGGTGATGCCGGGGTCTTTATGGGATACCAGCGGCGCGTGGTCGGAAAATCCGATCTCGGTCAGGCCGATCTTGATCGCTTGCTGAGCATACTCCTGGGGTTCGCCTGAGGCGTGCCCGCAAAGAGGGGTATGCATGTGATAATCAGAAAATGGTAACATGAAAGCCTTTGTTGGAATTATTGTTGTAGCGATTATAACATAATATTTTTCTTGGACAATGACACAGGGGATTTTTTTGTCTTAGGGCTTGGTTTGTGGTAATATTGTTCAAATTTGAAAGGGAGCATATTATGGAAGATGTTTTTCGCAAGTTGTTAAAGACCATCGGAGAAGACTTGGATCGTGACGGGCTTAAAGCAACGCCTAAGCGTGCAGCCAGGGCTTATGACTTTTTGACCAAAGGGTATAAGGAAAATATTGATAAAGTGATCAATGGGGCCATCTTTGAGTCAGATAATGATGAGATGATCATTGTTAAAGACATTGAAATGTATTCGTTGTGTGAACATCATCTTTTGCCTTTTTTTGGAAAATGTCATGTTGGGTATATTCCCAGGGGAAAAGTTTTGGGGCTTTCCAAGATCGCGCGCATCGTGGATGTTTATGCCCGCCGCCTTCAGATCCAGGAAAATTTGACGAAACAGATCGCGGATACGATCATGAAATATACCGATGCTCGTGGTGTGGGCGTTATTGTTGATGCTCAGCATCTGTGCATGATGATGCGCGGTGTTGAAAAACAGAATTCTGTGATGAAGACATCGTGTATGCTGGGCACATTCCGTTCTAACAGTTCAACCCGCAGTGAATTCTTAAGCTTGATCCGATGAAATTTAACTCTAACGCTGTTATTCATATTAAGGATCTTAAGATCCAGGCCTTGATTGGGACTCAGGCTCATGAGCGTGAGGCCTCACAAGAGCTCTTGGTTAATATTTTCTTTGAATATGATGCGTCTTTGGTTCTTCAGAGCGATGCTTTGGGCCATGCGGTAGATTATGCTTCGATTCATTCTAAGATTACGACCAAAGTCCTTGCGACAAAATTCTTTCTTCTGGAAAGATTGGCTGCTTTCATTCTGGATATTATTATGGAAGACAGCAAGGTCTCTTTAGCAGAGGTTATATTAGAGAAGTTCGGTGCTCTGCCAGGAGCTGCTTCAGTTTCGGTTAAGATCTCCGCTCAACGGACTGACCCCAAGCTTCCTATAACCAGCAGGTGCTGTTGATGGGTTGTCTTCTTATTCTCCTTGTTATTGTAGGTTTGCCCACAGCTGAGATCATGGTTATGGGCAAAGTTGCGGCACAGATCGGTTTTGGGGACATGGTGGTCCTTTTGATCCTTTCCGCGGTTTTTGGTTCGTATTTGGCAAAACATCAAGGTAAGGTTGTTTTTGTGAGGATCCAGCAGTGTTTGCTGGAGGGGCGCTTGCCAACGGTTGAGATGGTAGATGGGTTTTTGGTGTTTTTAGGTGGACTTTTGTTTGTTTTCCCAGGATTTATAAGTGATATCTTTGGTTTGATCCTTATTTTTCCCTTGACCCGATGGCTTGTGCGCGCGTGTGTCTTGACCGGGTTTAAGCAGAGGACTCAGAAATCTCAGACGTTTGAACGTTCTACAGGCTCTTCAGAGCCTAACGGGCCCGAGGGGTTGGATAAGCGGCAAGCTGTGGACGCAGAAGTCGTGGAGTAAAAAAGATAGAAATTTTTCTTGCCAACACTCTTTTTGTTGGTACTATATACGCGGATTTTCAAATAGCCAGGTTTCGAAAGGGTTTTTCATGAGATTGAACAATGAGATCGCTTTTATTACAGGTTCTGCTCGTGGCATTGGCCGCGAGATCGCGGAAACCTATGCTAGAGAAGGTGCTTTAGTTATCATTTCTGATATTAAGATCGAAGATTGCCAGCTCACGGCCGATGAGATCAAGGCCAAGGGTTATAAGGCAGATGCGTTTGCCTGTAATGTGACAAGCTCTGCAGATGTGGAGCAGTGCGTTGAGGCGATCCTTGCCAAGTATGGCCGTATAGATATATTAGTGAATAATGCTGGTATTACCCGTGATGGTCTTTTCTTGCGTATGAAGGAAGAAGATTGGGATGCGGTTATCAGTGTGAATTTAAAAGGTACATTCAATGCCTGTAAGTCGGTTTCCCGTGCTATGCTGAAAGCCCGTAAGGGGAAGATCATCAATATTGGGTCTGTGATCGGGGTTATGGGTAATGCAGGCCAGGCCAATTATGCGGCCAGTAAAGCGGGTGTTATTGCTTTAGCTAAGTCTTTGGCGCGTGAATTTGCTTCGCGCAATATTAATGTTAATGCGGTTGCCCCTGGGTATATCAAGACCGCAATGACAGATAAGTTGAGCGAAGAAGTTAAGAACAAGATCCTTGAAAGCGTCCCCTTGGGGCGCATGGGATTGCCTGAAGATGTGGCGAATGTGTGTTTGTTTTTGGCATCGAAAGAAGCGGATTATGTCACGGGTCAGACTATTCTGATTGACGGTGGCATGGTGACGTACTAAGTTATTAACAATAAGAAGAAATCAAGGTTGGTAAAAAGGAGGCTTTCATGGCTGTTGCAGAAAAGGTTAAGTCGATCATCGCAGAGCAATTGGGTGTTAAAATCGAAGAAGTCAAACCCGAGGCATCATTCATTGATGATCTTGGCGCAGATTCTCTTGATACGGTTGAGCTCATCATGGCACTTGAAGAAGAATTCAGTGTTGAGATCCCGGATGAGGATGCTGAAAAGATGACCAAAGTCGGCGATGCGATCAAGTATATTGAAGAAAAGGCTACTGCCGCCTAAGGTTTTTGTTTTTGACAATTTCAATGTCACTTTTGCCCCGGCATAACCTGTCGGGGCAAAAATTTTTAACCCAGATTTTGCATCGATGAGATCTGCCTCCAAGGGGGCGTGTAGCGAATTCGATGTGAGGGGCAAGGTTCGGGTCAAACTAAGGAGTTGGGTTTATGCAGAAAAGACGAGTCGTTGTGACAGGTATTGGCGTGGTTTCTCCTGTGGGCAATGGGGTGGAGAACTTCTGGAGCGCCCTTTTGGCCGGCAAGAGCGGAGTGGCCGCGATCACCAAATTCGATGCTTCTCGGCATGATGCTAAAATTGCCGCTGAGGTTAAAGGTTATGATGCGGAAGCTCACTTTGGTATCAAAGATGCCCGCAAGATCTCTCTTTTTATCCAATATGCTGTTGTGGCGGCCCGTGAAGCCGTGATTAATGCTAATTTTAAAATGCAAGAGGAAGATCCTACCCGTGTCGGTGTTGTTGTTGGTTCTGGGATTGGATGTATCAAATCTGCTGAAGAAGAGTATCAGAAATTTATTGAAAAAGGCCCTGGCCGTATTTCCCCGTTCTTTATTCCGAAGATGATCATCAATGAGGCGGCGGGGCAGGTTTCCATGGATACAGGGGCCAAGGGGTTGGCCACGTGTTCAGTGACGGCTTGTGCCACAGGAACGACGTGTATTGGTGATGCGTTCAAGATGATCCAATACGGCGAGATCGATGCCGCGTTTGCCGGCGGAACAGAGGCTGCGATTTCTATTTTGGGAGTTGGTGGATTTTGTGCGCTCAAAGCTCTTTCCACGCGCAATGATGCTCCTGAGCAGGCGAGCCGTCCGTTTGACAAGGATCGTGACGGGTTTATTATGGGTGAAGGGGCTTGTGTTGTTGTTCTTGAAGAATTGGGCCGTGCCAAGAAACGTGGAGCAAATATCATAGCCGAGGTTGTGGGCTTTGGGCAGACATCGGATGCATTCCATTCGACAGCTCCGGAAGATTCAGGTGATGGTGCGGCGCGTGCGATGGTCCAGGCTGTCAAATGGGGTGGGCTTGATCTGAATGATGTTGATTATATCAATGCGCACGGAACATCAACTCATTTGAATGACAAGATCGAATCTTTGGCGATCCGTAAAGCTTTTGGTGACCATGCTAGGAAACTTGCTGTCAGTTCTACCAAGTCTATGACCGGGCATCTTTTGGGTGCAGCCGGTGCGGTGGAGTTTGCGGCCTGTGCTTTGGCGATCCGCGATCAGATCATTCCGCCGACGATCAATTATACGACACCGGATCCTGATTGCGATCTTGATTATGTGCCTAATGAAGCGCGTAAGACGAAGGTCAATTTGGCTATTTCGAATTCGCTGGGATTTGGGGGCCATAACGCAACGATCGCGGTTAAAAAATTTGTAGAATGATGTGTAAGGGCGATTCATGAATCGCCCCTGCCGAAAGGACGTTATGAAAAATTACAAGATTGCACTTATCCCTGGTGATGGGACAGGCCCTGAGGTTATCCGTGAAGGTATGAAGGTGCTTGCGGCATCAGCCCAGAAGTTTGGTTTTAAGTATGAGGCCACGAATTTTGATTTTGGTGGTGCGCGTTATCTTCGAACCGGGGAGGTTCTTCCTGAGTCGGCCATTGCAGATTTTAAGAAATTTGATGCGATGTATTTAGGGGCGATCGGTCATCCTGATGTGAAGCCTGGTATTTTAGAGAAGGGGATCTTGCTCAAGCTTCGTTTTGACCTTAATCAGTATATTAATCTTCGCCCAGTCCAGTTATTTGACGAGAGGTTTTGCCCATTAAAGGGGAAAACGCCGGCTGATATCAATTTTACCGTTGTGCGTGAGAATTCAGAAGGACTTTATGCAGGAGCGGGTGGGAATCTTTTTAAGAATACTCCGCAGGAAGTCGCGATCCAGGAAAGTATCAATACGCGTTTTGGCATTGAACGTTGTGTGCGTTATGCCTATGAGTATACACGCAAATACAGCCGTAAGAAGCAGCTGACCTTATGTGGCAAGACCAATGTTTTGACGTATGCCTTTGATTTGTGGCTGCGTACGTTTGAAGCTGTTGGTAAAGAATATGCGGACATTAAGACGGATTACGCGCATGTGGATGCGATCACCATGTGGTTCGTTAAGAATCCGGAGTGGTTCGATGTGATCGTGACGGACAATATGTTCGGCGATATCATTACGGATCTTGCAGCGATGATCCAGGGTGGTATGGGTATTGCGGCTGGTGGGAATATTAATCCTCAAGGTGTTTCGATGTTTGAACCTATTGGAGGATCCGCACCGAAATATACAGGCCAGAATGTGATCAATCCGCTTGCGGCGATCGGCGCTGGAGCTCTTTTACTTCGTGAACTGGGTGAAAATCAGGCGGCTGATGCGATTGAAAAGGCGGTCCGTTTGGTCGTTACGACCAAGATCAAGGACCTTGCGGCAGGGAAAATGGGTTATTCAACGACAGAGGTCGGCGACCTCGTCGTCAAACATCTTTAATCGTTAATATGTGCGTAGGGGCGGACCTTGTGTCCGCCCGTTAAAAGGGGTTGGATCATGAAAAAATATGTTGTCGCTATTTTAGGTGCTCGTTCTGCTGTGGGGCATTGCATGTACGATATTGTTAAGCAGCGCAATTTTCCGGTGAAGGAACTCCGTCTTATTTCTCCCAGTGGTGCCAAGGGCGAGATGTATGGCCTTCCTTTGTTGGCGCTCAATGAAGACGTGTTTAAGGGTGTTGACGTGGTCCTGAGTTCTCCGGGCGCGGATATCAGTAAGATCTGGTCTCCGGTTGCGGCTAAGGCCGGTGCTGTTGTGATTGACAATACCAGTCAGTTCCGCATGGATAAGGATGTGCCCCTGGTTGTTCCCGAGGTTAATCCTGAAGATGTTAAGTGGCATAAGGGGATCATTGCTAATCCGAATTGTTCGACCATCCAGATGGTCGT
>CAJBYM010000091.1 GCA_903959815.1 Candidatus Omnitrophota bacterium | reverse complement strand
TGACGCTTCACATGCAAAGGAGGCCTTTTTCCAAGCCATCATTCTAAAAATAATTTTAATATATAAATATTTAATCTAAGAATTAAATGTATGTACTGCAATAGCTTGTGACCCAAGGAAACGCTTTCTCGATCTTAAAATAAACATGCTTTCTGGCTTGCATGACATGGCATATGAAAAATACAGATGATATACTTATTTTAGGTTTGGTATCGTCTGTTCTTTTTGAGGTAACTGATTTTTTAATTCCGGACCGTTGGTCCGGATGGCCTCGTAAAGCTCGTAAATCCTAACGGATTTTACAACACGACCCCCTTTTTGGGGGCAGACCTATGGTCTGGGTCGGCAAACTACTCGAAAGAGTAGGACGCAAAGCCATGAACCTAACCTCATTGACACAATGAGAACGGTCGTCTGGCCGCCGTAACTGATCGCTCTACGATCAGTTCCGTTAATAACTGCGCCCTCTCTTTCTCTTCATCAACCGGGAGGGCGAAAATGTTTAAACCACTACTTCAGTTTATCGTCAGTGTAGCGATCATCGCCCTTGCTTCTCCCGCTTTCGCAGGATCAACATCATTTCAGCTCACAGTCACAATGCCGCCCCATATCATGATGCAGGCTACAAATACTCCGGAGCAGCAAAAGTCCGTATTCCAGGATAATTCTCAGCAGAAAGTACAGCAGCAGGAAATAACACGGAATGACCGCAGGATCATGGTGCAGTCGGTTGTGGCTCTTTGATCTTCATAGGAATGTGAAAGATATACGTCGTACCTTCGGTGACAACAATCTCATTCTGAAGTTTTACCAACGGAATAAGTTCAGCCGGCAAAGACGGCATGTCGATAGTGAGCTTATGCTTACCCGGTGAAACATCTTTAAAGAAATAAGTACCCTGTGCATCGCTCACTTCAATGACCTTGCCGTCTAGAATCAGTTTGGCGCGACCTTTAAAGTCATCTCCTTGATCCGGAATACCGTTGGCATTATGATCCACAAAAAGAATACCAAATATCCCCGACTGCGACGTCAAACCAAAATCAGCACGGTCTCGGAGTCCCTGTCTGATCTCAACCTTGGCGAATGTGGGCGTTGAGAAAATAAATCCTGGAGGAACACTCTCAAGAACAGGCGTCACCAGAACTTTCTTGGCCTTGATCTTCAAATGATACCAGCCCTTAGGATCTGTCAGGGCCTCCTGATCACCCACTTTAACTTTAACTCCGACGATACCCTCTTCTTCCTTATCATATTTAGCATTATTATTCTTGTCCTTGAACACAATGCCTTCAATCGTGCCCTCAGGATCCCAATATAGCGGAGATCCCCAGTTCGCGCGTAAACCCATGCGAAGGTCCAGGTCATTATAAGAAGCATTGTCTGCTATCTGAGCCCACACATTACGCAACCGGGTATCCAAGAAAAGGTTCACATCACGCGTGGCATTATACGAAATGCCCGCACCCCCACTGATGCTGTCTTCTCCGGCGAGAAAACTATTATTTCCACCCAAACCTTCTTCATTGCGATACGCCAACGAAAAATTGCCCGAAAGCTTCTGCGTAAAAGCCTTGTTATAAGACAACCCGGTGCTCAAGACATTAGGATTATAGCGCTCGTCTGAAGACGGCTCACGCAGCCAGGAATATTCGTAATTCGCATAATAAGATAAAGAACCCGTCAAGGGTATCTGCAAGCCCGTGATAACCCCATAACGGTCATATTCGCCGGTAGGCACAAAAGCAAAACGGCTTCTTTGATAAGAATTCCCGAGATAAACCGCCCCTTTTCTTCCGCCCCAGACGCCATAGCTGCGCGTGAGTCTCATATCCCCGGATGCATAACGCCGTGGTGAAAGATCTCCGAGCATATCCAAATAATGGACGTTCGTATCGAGCGCATAAGCCTCTCCCATAGGCACATTAACATGCGCGCTCGTATCATAATTGAGAGCCTTGGGATCATTCGGATTGGGATTTAGATGATTCTCATACACATCCACGAATGTATTGGCCCTAACCTTTTCAAGATCTGTATTCGTGACCCACGTCACACCCGTCTCGCCTTGATTGGATGGCGCACTGATCGGCGTCGTAAATTCCCTGTTGATCTTTCTGGTATTCAAACCCGTTTGAAAAACTCCGTTACCCCACTGCATGCCGGCCAAGGATGCATTATGCGCTTTATCACGCGCCAACTCACCGCTTAAGGTCAATTGATCAAATGTATGGCGCCCCTCGATAGAAACAACCTGGTCCGCCATCGATGCCCCATGCTCAGGACCATAACCTCTGACATAATTCAAAGCATAATGTTTTTCACGATCACCGGGAAAAAGCGAGATCTGACCTGCATCAACGTACGCATTACGCACCACCGTCCCACCCTGTGAAAAATAACCAAAAATACCCAACTCTTTTCCATGGCTTGCAGAAAGGCCGATGGTGTTGTCAAAGATCCCCACATCGGCGAATACACCTCGCAAATATGTCCGCGGCAAGGTCAGCGGCGACAAGTTCCTTGCCGCATCAAAAACACGCAGATTAAAATTCGTCACACCCTGTAACGGAATATTGCTTAAGCCCGCCGTATATGTAGAAAAATGCATGATCGGATCAAGGCCGACGGTTGTACCCGCGGTGTCAAAAAAGCCGTACGGCGACTGTCCTTCAACTCCAAAATTCTGCTGATAGGTCAAACTCTTGCGCTTCATCCCGGGAATATCATTGCCGGTGTAATAAGAACCCCATTCATTGGCATAATACACCCGAAACGGCTGAGCATGCTCCACGGCCGCGACGGATGGCGCCGCATCCCCTTCCATGGATTTCGGAAAAACTATTTCTATATAAATAGTACGTCGACCCGCATCATCCCATATATGAAGAAATGTACTGCCCCGTTTTTGCGCATCGACCTGAACCTGATCACGGGTGATGATCTTAGCCGTAAAGAAACCCTGATCAACGATCAGGAATTTCTGAATGTTCTTGCCTTCAATGATCAAAGACGACCACAGGTCGAGCTTGATCACAACTCTGCCATTATGCGCATTTTGCATGATCTCATCCAAAGAGATCACGTCGATCTGACTCTTGGCTGGCTTAACACCTGCAACACGCACAGGCAAAGCTTCCTCGAGAACAGGAACACTCTGCGCATCCAAGGCTTTGCGTGCAACGGGAGCCACCGTTCTCGGCGAGATCACCTTCTTGGGCGAAACTGTCACCTGAGACGGTTGGACTTGATCTAACGCCTGGGCGATCACTTTCGAACGGTCCACAAAAACAACACGGTCTTCCTGCGAACGCTTCACCAGATTAAGATACTCCAGCGGCTGAGGCGCATTCCGGTTTAAAAGATGCGCCGTGTAGAAATATTGCTTGGCCGATCCATAATCTTTACGCTCGAGCGCCGCTTTACCTTTTTCCAGCATTTCTTCAAAGTAAGGGAAATACACGCGTGAACTATCCGCAGCTTCTGACTCAAAACGCTGACGCTCACTCAAAGCTTTTAAATATTGATCTGGTTCCCGGGAGGAAGGATCGAGTTCGCGCGCCCATGTCAGATAGCGCGATGCTTCTTCATCATTATGGCGCTCAAAGGCTTTGATGCCTTCATTAAGATAATATTGGTAAACATGGGATGGTTCGGAAGCGGCAACAGGGTATGCCTGAACCGTTAGGATAAGGCTAACAAGACATATCAGCCGTTTTAGGATCATAAAGATTTGAACTGTCCGGAAGAAAGATAACTCGCACATGCCTCATATCAAGGACCAGTGTGTCCCATCGTAATACGGCCTGCCGCATCTTTAGAGAACGCTATTTCCTGGACAACAACATCACCCTCCTCAAGATCTGCGTTAACAAAAAACGTATACGCGCCAGGCTGCAAACCCGCTGGCAAAGCAATAGAAAAAGGCGCCGTTACCCCCGGCGGAATATAAAGATTCTTCACATCACCGCGATCAGCCACAAGCCCATCTTGATCCATGATGTAATACGTTGTACGCGGAACAAGAACAGCGTTGCCCTGATTCGTCAAAGCTCCTGTGAGCGAACCTGCGGCGATCTTCATCGCGTTAAAGACTGCCTGCTTGATCTTATCTTTGGCTTCAATAAAGAACAAAGACCCCATCCGGTATACGACCTTAACTCCCGTTGTCGTCTTTACATCTGAGTTAACTCTTTCAAAGAAAAGCACGCCATAATGTCCGCCTTCGACTTTCTCGGGAACACTGATAGTATACTGCACTTTTTGTGCGCCAAAACCAGATATCTTGAATTCTTGAGGGGAATAACTGATCCACTGGCTTGCCGTTGATGGCAATGTGCCGGCCGGAGCAAAAGATTTAGAGCCATCATAAGGCGTGATGTACTCAAAATCTTCCCAATAAACTTTTAGCAGCGCTTCTTCTTTGGAATTGTTATGGATCGTCACAAAACCATTAAGGCGCTCCCCGCCGGAAACCGCCAAAGACACTTTGCCCTGTTCAAGGACAAACTGAGCTTTAGCGGTTCCGGTGAAAGCACACAGAACACATAAGATGCATAAAACAGTTCTGATCATTGCGTATGACTTAACTCTTAGATGGTTGCACTAACCACAACTGTGCCGCCATATGTACCCGAAGCATCAAGCGCCGTAAAAGGCTCGCCCGGATTCGAGGCCGTATTGGAACCATCCGCAACAGCAACATACATCTTCAAATAGCCCGTAACACCACCCGCGGTCAAATCAGCAGGTGTGATCGTTACCGCTGTTGTCGTCACCTGCAATGTTTGCGGAACATGCGATCCTGCCTGCGTTTCAACAACGCCGATAACCTTCATGAACGTGATGTTGGATTTATATCCAAGACCATGGCCACCGGTTGCAGAATTAGGATTGTTGCCTTCGGTATACGTCACTGTGGTCGTCGGTGAACCGCCGCCGCTGGCCGGAGTAACCGTGATGGCATAATAATTCGACGCCAAAAATGACCCGAACGTACTGCCCTGCGGGATCGCCAATGTGCCGAAATCCAGCGCTGTACCTGAAACCAGTGTGCCACCCGGATACTTATACGCCGCAATATTCGAACCAGATGCTGCGGGCATAAGTGCCGTCAACGTGAACGTGGTGGTATTCGTCACAGCACCCGCCGGAGCGGCCTGTGCCAGCACGAATAAACCCATGACCATTAAACTGATTAACTTTTTCATACTTCACTCCTTGTAACGTTTTTTAGTTTTGATTCAACGAATATCTAATCGGGGCCGCATAATTGCCCGCGCTCATTTGGGAATATCCCTGCAATCTATAAACTACTTTAAAGGTAGCCGAACTGCCTTCGTTATCCGAATAAAAAATAGGATACTCACCTGTTTCCATGGATACGAAGTTTGCCTGTCGGGTATTACCTTTTTGTCCTGCCGGGACAACGACTTGAACTGTAAAATATTCCTTGTTAACCTCATTACCTTTTTCATTAACCATCGGTGATATGAGGCTTTGCATCACCTGATAAGGCTTGTGTAAATTAGACCGAACTCTCACCTGGATTTCTTTATTCACCGCAGGTGTAGTCGGCAATATATTAGAGAAACTTACACCCTCAATGGGAAGGTCGACATCCATCGTGAATACCGGCTGGATCTGGCATTCGAGATCGATGGGAAATGTTTCCTGCCCTTTATCTGTTTCAATAATATATTTTATTCTTCCACTATAAATGCCGGCGTTCTGATCCTGAACCTTATCGCGCGCCATCAAAAAATAAAGCAAAAGCTCATCTTGAGACTTGTTCCCTGAATAGATCAGCACGCGCTTACGATCAAGGGCTGCTACATCACTCACGCGGATATCGGCTGTCGAATTCCCTGCAACGGAATACTGGATCACATCCCGCCCCACCTCTTCAGCCATTTCATTCTGCGGCAAACCATCAGCTTCCTGATAGATCCGAACTTCTTGCCCCAGATTCCCGGAAAAAGAAATCTTCACAAAATCAGATGGCTTATCGGCCGTGTCGGTATCCTTGATCCTGACCCGGCCCGGGATACGACTACCCTCAACCGATGCTTTCCAATCCGCAGAACTTTCCAGGAACAAGTTAACCAAAACCTGCTGCTGGGAACCTCCACCGATAGGGCGCACCGTGAATGCGATCGTGCCGGAAAAATTCCCTGTCGTATTTAAAAGATCAGGCCGCAGTGCATACGCGGTCTCAAACTGGTCGCTCGGTCCGCTTTGAACCGATGTATAAAGAAGCTGCTCGCCAAAACCCAAACGGTCAATATTCTGCAAATAGAGCGTTCCTGAACTATTTGAATTAGCCCTTGTCGCTGTTTCGATCGCCTGATTATCAAGGCTTTCGCCTTTTTCATTCACGATCGGGCCAACAAGTCTTTGGAACACCTGGTACTGAACCCCATCCGTTGACGTAACCCTGACGCGAAGTTCTTTCTTGTTATCCAAACCGGGCTGCACCCGGCCCAAACGTAAAGAGTTTGTACCATCAACAGATACAACGCTCAAATTGAGCGCAGCAAAAGCTGATCCTGCCTGAAAAGCTAATAATACTAATATAATTAGTATCTTGTTAAATTTTGTCATTTAAAGATAGTCCGGATGTTAAAAGAATACCATATTTGCGACAGAATGGCAAGGAAGCGCCAAAAGAAATATCCACCTTCCCTATATATAGAGATAAAAGCCATTGCGATCCAATAAACTTATACGATTATTGATTATTTGTCAATGTCAATAACGAGTTCCTGCTAAAAAAGAAGAAAGAAGCTATCTGCTGTGATTTTATTCAAATTAAGCTCTCCAACTTCAGTTGCCGTTAAAGCGCGGTTATAAAAACGAACATCATCGATACTTCCCGTCAAATACTTATAGGTCCCCAAGTTAGTGGCAACGCGCCCAAAAGACATGCTCTCTGCGGAAAAAGCCGCATCTGTCACGATCACGTAATGATTCCACGTATCATTCGTGACCGATGCTGAATCACCTGTTACCTCTTTAAGAGACAGATCATCCACCCAATAAGAAATAGCCGTAGCGGGGCCTTGAAAATTCAAATAAGCGCTGGAGGTTGTGCGATCTGAAAAGAAATAGTACGTGTACTGAAGCCAGCCCGTCGTTAAAGCCATCTCTGGCAAATAAATAACAGCAAAAGTCCCCCACTCTTGAATAATAGGCGCAACAACCGCACTCGTCGATCCTTTGGCCCAAAAAGAATATTTATACAACGCACCTGCGGTTAAAGAAGGCAAACCTGTTTGATAAAAATTATTCTGTTGTCCGGCAGCCGTTGTGACCTTTGCACTGGCCGGACTGGAATAATAATCAACTGTGTCTCTAACCGCAGAAGCACCATTTGCCCAAGACCAAAGCGAAAGATCTGTCGTGAAGCTCCTATTACTTAGCTTTTCAGAACCAAGGGTTTCTGTGGCCGCCGTGCCATTAACATACCTTGTCAACGCACACGTCCCTCCGGAGAAATAACCCCATTTACTGACCACGCCCTCTCTATTCTGTGTTAGACCCAAAGGATAAACTTCACTGGCCGCAGGCTTCATCCAGAAACTGACCGTACGGATACCGGTAACATCATTAGGAATGCCTACATATTCATTAACACCGTCAAAACTCAAAGCACCCACGAACTGACCTGTTGTCCATGTCGGTGTATTATAAAGGGTCCCCGTATTGGTCCCGCCGCTAGAGTTATACGCATATGAACCGCTGCCCTCATCTAACAACCAATGTCCAATACGGCCATTGCGGATATCCGCATAAGCAACATTAAAGGAAAACATAAATAAAATTAAAGTTAGAAAAACATGTCTTTGCATAGCATTAATTAAAGAAAGCATCTGAATCTTTCCTCCCTGCCATCAAATAGGTTCTTGAAGATCTTAGAAATCAAATACAGCCGCAACCCCGTCGTACTTACTATCAATGCCATTATAAATAAACCCAATATAATCTGTCTTGCCACTATTTGTCGTCAGCGAAGGAGCACTGCCACTGGGCCAGCGCACACTCGCAGGCCAGGACACTGTGCCTGCATTTCCGCTCGCGGGCTGCTTGAGCATTAACGTGTACTTAGCACCATCCTGACCATTGGAGAACGTAAGCGTATTGGAATCATTCGCCAAAGTCAGTGACTGCGTATTGCCATTAGCCCAATCAATGCTGGTCGTCGCCGCGTAGCGCTTGGAATAATACTGCCCGTTGATCTGCAATCTTGTCGTAGGCACCGTTGTACCAATGCCGATGTTACCATCCTGATTGATCACCATTTTATCGGCATTAGCAATGCGAAAACCAATATAACCAGTTGTACTGTTCTTATTGATGAGCGTATACGCTCCAGTCGAGGCCTGTACAAACGCATACCCTGTTGTGGTCATCTCACCGCAACTTGCAAGACCTGGCCAGTTATTCCCGTAGCCGACATCACCCAAACAAAGACCCCCGCCATAATTCACCTCCAACTTGGCCCTGGGGATCGTCGTCCCAATGCCGACGTTCCCACCTGTATTAATATAAGAATTACCTGATGTAACAAGTGCTATCGTAGGCGCACTAAAACAAGCGGCACCCGTCGCCCCACAATCTGTGCCCGTCGCACCGGCCTTGATCGACCCCGTCGTCCAGACATCTCCATCATAAATATCAACACCCCATTTCACCGCCCCTTCATCTGCCAATCGGCCTGCTACATAAAAATGTCGATCATCAACAGCATTGGTTGCCGCACTATACGTCAACTCAACCAGGGAAAAACCATCATCCGCACCATTAATGTCTCCTGACCTGATAACCTTAAATGAAGAACTTTCATCCTGCTGACCACCACCCACATCCTTATCCTCGATCGTAAAGACATCCTTCTGTCCCGTCAGGGAATTGGCCTGCTCCACGAACATGACCGCTTCGGTATTCCCCGTATTATAAACATGGAATTTATTGGTTGGAGCCGCTGTGCCGATACCGACATAACCGCTATCAAGCACTTTCAAACTCGAAGAACCTATACTATTTGTTACATTCAAGCCGCTTGTGGCTGAAGTTGTCCCGATCCCTACAAGACCTAACTTTGATAAGGGCACCGTGGTCCCAAGGCCGACGTTGCCATCACTTGTGATCCTCATTCTTTCACCGTCAAAGCCGCCTGTCGTAAATGTCATAATGCCAGAAGTATTTCGAGCGATCAAAGACAAGCCACCCGCGAGGTTCGATTCAGCTGCAACAACCCCGCTGTCTTGGCGATAACTTCCTGCCGTCGGAAAGTTTGCCCCTAACGTTCCGAAACGAAGGGATCGATTCAAATCAGCCTCACTGCGAACCTGAAGCAACATCTGTGACGATGTACCTGAGCTGACATTTTCAAAGATCGCCGACCTGAAGGTATCGTCATTTACAGACACGTGGAAGATCTCACCAGGCGCCGTAGTGCCGATGCCCACGTTGCCCTCGGAGCTTACATACAACCCCGTTCCACCCACCGATCCACGCAGCCATGCTGTACCACCAACGTCAAAGAGAGAGCCCGGAACCGTTGAGCCAATACCAACATTCCCGGTCACTTTCTGTATCATGATCCTGGCCAGCGTATTACCCGCACCACCCACTTCCCTGAACGTAAAATTATCATTCCCATCTTTGGCCACATTAACCCCAAAGTCCCAACCCAACTCCGTCCCACTGTTACGAAGAACCTGGATCAAAGAACGCCCCGTCGAACCATCGCCCGTCGAAATAATCTGAATCTTTGTGGTCAAAGCAGACGTGGCCATAATATTGCCGGCCAGATCCAGTTTTTGCGCAGGCACGGTTGAACCAATGCCGACATTCCCCGTGTTGTAATAAATATCACTCCCCGTTGTTGTCCACTGACTGGATGCGATCCCCGTCAACTGAGACCCATCACCATAGATCTTTCCATCAACTTCAAGGTTGCCTTTAATGAGGACGCTGTTTGTAGAAAGATCGGCCGAAAGGCTGGACGTACCCGCGCCAATATGAAGATTTGCAACAGGAGTCGTCGTCCCAACTCCGACATTGCCGCCAAAATAGTTATTTGATGTATCGCTCTGATAAATGCCATAATGTGTCATCCCGGCAATATTTCCAAGATATAAACCATACGCCGTAGTAATAGTGCCAGTCCCTCCTGAATTAACAACATCTGCAAATATGCCGTAAGCAGTACCGATCGTGGCTGTTCCAAGAGTGCTCACCTCATTCCACGAACCATAAGCAGATGTTGTCGTGCTAAGACCAGAAGCAACATTCTTGTTATAAGCTGCATACGCATCTGTGATCGTGGCATTAATTGATGGATTCCCATTCCAAATCCAATTATAAGCACCTTTAGCTCTCGTTATAGCTGATCCCGTTACCATATTGTTGACACCAGCTTTTGATCCAACTGCCTCAGAAATAACTCCTGTCGATGTATTATTTACTATACTAGAACCTCCCGTAAGATAAGAAACAGTTCCAGAGCCAGCAATATTTAAAGAATTCTGTGCAGCAGCTAACGAACTATAATTGTATGTCGAGCTAGACGGCACCGTTAAAGTGCTACTGAAAACTGTATTTGCAGCTGAACTATTTGAGGTAACGGTAGGTTGACTGATAACCCAAAAAGATGTTTGCTTTTGATTTGCCGTTGTTGTCGGGAAATCATTAATTTGAACCTGCGATGCAGCAAGCGCGGTAGCATCGTTTGGGTCACCTGTATAATTGCCCAAGCTTAAAAGACTGCCCGGCGCGGTCGTCCCGATACCCATATTGCCATCGCCATTGACCGTGACTTTCGTAGAAACAGAACGCTGCACAGAACCCGATGCCCCGGCCGTCGATGTCTGCAAATAAATATTGGACGATTTATTCCCCATGGAATCACCTGCGGCCAGATAAAGATTCCCTCCTGCAAGATCTGGACCGGCAGCTGCGCTCATCGCCTTGATCAAAAAAGGCTGGCCATCATTGCCCCCCGATGAAGCGGTCGTTATAAAGTTCTGTGACCCTGTCGGGAACATGAGCGTTAGATCAGCCGCGCCCAAGCTGGAAGCACCATAGATGCTGCTGACACCGATCGTGCTCCCACTCCTGGCAACAATACTCCCTGAATCAATCCCCTCCGTCCTAACTGCACCGTTAACATCGAGCAAACTGCGTGGCGCCGTGGTCCCGATGCCCACATTGCCATTCTTTAAAACCATCATCGCAGTTGAACGACTACCTGCCGAGCCCGTGCCATTACCTATAACAAACAGCGGATCCGTCGTAACCCAAGAGCCAGGAGTTTCACCGCCCTTGGGAAGATTATAAGCGCCCAACGTTGTTTGAACATAGGCTTCCGCGCTTGTTGTATTCCCCATGGCCGTTGAAGCCCAGCCGCTTGCATTTGTTATATTCCCCATGGCAACAGAACGATCTCCACTTGCCTGAGCATAATTCCCTAAAGCTATCGACGTGCCTCCACTCGCTGTTGGGTTATACCCCATCGCCACTGACTGCGATCCCACATTCGCATCACTCCATTGCGCCCCGTCAACAGCCCCTGCCCTAAACGCAGATTTTCGCGGATACCACATCATGCGCGTGCCTGCACCTAGACCGGATTCCGTCCAGCCAGAGCCGTTCGTTCCCGTCGCTAAGATCACCCCGTCACCACCAAGATCGAGTTTCACGCGCGGTGAAGCAGAACCGATGCCGACATTCCCTGTCGTATAATAAATATCACTACCCGTTGTGGTCCACTGACTTGAACTCAAACCCGTCAACTGCGATCCGTCGCCATAAATTCTACCGTCGAGTTCGATGTTGCCCCTCACAAAAAGATCTGAGCCCGTATTGGGCATAGCGCTAGGGGCAGAAGCACCACCAATATGAAGCATGGCAACAGGCATCGTGGTGCCAATGCCAACGTTCCCGGTTGTTTCGATACGCATTTTCTCTGCACCATTGGCCCATAAGACATATGCATTTCCTGAAAGCCCACCCACCATTACTTTGTCTGTATCCCAACTTAACAATCCCTGACTCGCCGAACCCGAACCCCAGTTCAAAACACCATCTGCTGTCATAAGAAAATAAGATCCGATCAAAAAAAGAATCTGGGATCCCGAACCTACAACATGAAACTTAGCTGTCGGCGCCACATTGCCAATGCCAATATTGCCATTGCTCAAAATCGTAAACTTGCGGTTAACATCCAGCAGGCCAACAGGCAGTGTTGTGCCAACGCCAACATTACCTGTTGCATAATAAATATCACTACCCGTCGTGGTCCACTGACTGGACGTGATCCCCGTCAACTGGGATCCATCACCATAAATTCTGCCATCAAGCTCGATGTTGCCCCTCAAAAAAAGATCACTTCCTGTGATCGACATGGCATTGGGTGCAATGGCATCCGTAGCAATGTGAAGTTTAGCCAAAGGAAGGATCGTCCCGATACCCACGTTGCCTTTCAATGCCGTCTTGACAACAGCATCACTGCCCAACACAACCGTATTAGACCCGATACCCGTCGCGTTATATCCAATAACAATTTCATTTTGCATATTTGTCAGTGAAGCTTTTGTACTCGCTCCAATGTATAAACCATAATCAGCCGTCGTATTGGTTGTTGAACCATCTGCCAAGAAACGACCCGCACTTAGCCCCAAGGCAATATTATTACTGCCATCGCTATTGGACAAAAGCGGCCCAAACCCAATCGCCACATTCTGATTACCTGAACCGTTACTCTGAAGAGCGGCCTGTCCAACAGCCACGTTATTACTGCCGGTATTACTTTGAAGCGCCTTATGGCCCACGGCCGTATTACTGTTGCCGGATGCATTGGTTTCCAGCGCGCTGGCCCCGATCGCTGTATTTTGACTTCCTGTCGTATTAACTTTTAACGCCTGATAACCAACAGCTGTATTATCATCCGCGGCATTCGTCGATGTCCCCGAACCCGAAAGCCCAGCGAGATATCCGACAAACGTATTATTAATTGCCCCCGTTACAATATTATTCCCCGCCTGATAACCAACCTTAGTACTAAGATTCGTATTATCAAATGTGATGAGATTGGCAACCTGCAACGTATTGTTAGGAACCGTCGTTCCGACGCCAACATTGTTAGTAAAAATATTATCTGCAGACCATCCGCGCGAAGAATACAACGCCAGTGGTAGAAATAAAACAACCAGAAAAACATGTCTGATATAAGTTTGTGTCTTCATAACTTTTGTCCCATTGGTTTTCTTGATCATATGAAACATCATTTTTCTCCGTTATCTCAACATCACAACAATATCGATCAGATCCTGCGGCTTCTTTTGTGCCTGGAGCGCCTTACCGATCACAGAACCCGGCAGCGGGTCAGCTGGCGCCTTCATGGCATAGCCCGGCCTATCCGAGGAAACCAACAGGTCTCCCGGACGCACCAGGCCATTCTGGTCGCTGACCTTACACGGCACCACACCGCTTAGCGCAATGGCAACCGCGTCATTTAAATTGTCTTTTAAGAGATGCGCCGGGCTAGTGGACACAATACCGACGACCATCGTGGACGAGGCCCCGGAGGCCTTACGCACGCCCCCGTCAAAGCCAATAGAAACCACATCCCCGGGCTCTGGGCGAAGCTCCCCGGTCAAAGCGATACGGCTAAGCGCCATCTTTTCAGCCAAGTCACCCGAGTTCTGCTGGATCACACCGGAAAGCTTGATGTTGCCTACAACTTCGAGTTTCTCCCGAGGAGAAGTCGTGCCAATACCCACATTATCGCTGGATGTAGTGAGATAAACATTGCCGGAACTAGTCGTCCATCCCAAACCGGAAAGACCGGTCAGCTGAGAACCGTTGCCGTAAATGATGCCATCGACAACAAGGTTACCCTTGATCGCTGCGGTAGGTAGTGCCCCGGAGATAGTGCCCGGAGGTGTCGTTCCAACTGTTAAGAGTGCGGAGAGTGTGGTTGTCCCGACGCCAATATTTCCGGAAGAACCTTCGGCATAGAAAATCGGGGTGGTGTTATTTTTTATGTTGAAGTTTTTGGCGGCATTCGCTATGCTCGTGGGTAATGCTCCGCCTATAAGAAATAATAATACAAAAAATATACGTATTAATTTTTTGTACATGATGTTTTTAATCAGAGATACAAGTACTTATTAAGACAGGAGTTGGCCCGCGATGCACAAAACCCGCCCTTCGGAGTTCTCTCAAAGACAATAAGATGAATATTGAAGACATCTTCATTGTCTTATATACAAATATTAATTCTATTTTTTTGTTAAAATTTTTGTATTAATATTTAGATTAATTTAAAGCAAGATCCCCCGTCGAAAAACCCGCCTTAAATCCGACTGAAAATAATGCTATTAAATTTGAATATTTCTATTTTGTTGAATATTTATACTAAAACAGGCGCTTTTGGCACTGTAGCGCGTTCATTTAACATGCACGCCCCCCCCCTGTGCTTGAAAGCATTGAGTGTGCACCTTTTGAAGAATGATAATTTCTAAACTGATGAGTTTGTAGTAGAAGACATGATTATGTATGTATTTAATACCATTATGGTATTAAATACATCATTAATTATGGGTTATTCAAAACAGGCATTGGAAATCTAATGAACGATAAAGGGGAATTTTTAATCTTTAAAGGGATTGACGATCTTAAGGCCCCCGAGCGTGCGGCCATGCTGTAGATCTTCGGAATAGATCACACCACACCCCGCCTCCTGGGCACCGGCAATGATCATCGCATCGTAGAATGAAAACCCGGTCTCTTCACTGATGTCAAGCGAGCGGACATATGTTTTTGAAGTTGGGAAAGTCGCACAAAGAGGCACCGCAATTATGCGCAATTATCAATCCATGACCGCACAACCAAAAAATGTTGCCGTAACCCCACTGACCGTTTTAGTCGACCAATTAACACCAAAATCATCTGAAAAATAATACGTTCCTGCCGTCGTACTCTCCCCCAGAATCATATATTTCCCGCTAGGGGAAACATTGCCACCCGGAAACATACGTTCCGTGGTAACGCCAGTCAAAACTTCGATCCAATTCGCTGAATTGCCATAATTATTGTTAACCCACGTTTTTCCGGCTGCGATCATTAAAAGATACTTCCCGTCTGAACTACCTCTGATGAACGTCGTAACCGCACTCGCACTTGTGCGCCCCTCGCTCGCAAACGTCGCACCATAATCTGTACTCTTATAAAGCATATCCGTCTTATTATAAGTTCCCACAAAGACCGTCGCTCCATCACTGCTCATGAAACATCCGTATGCGGCCTGCGAAATACCTGACGCATCACTCCAGTTGGCGCCGGTATCTACACTGCGCTTCACCGGACTCGCATCATACCCCCCCGCCCTGACAAGATATTGACCATTAGACGAAGCACAAACGTCAGAAACATAATACGAAGAATCACTTACATACTTCGCAACAGATGTCCCGTTAGTGGAATACCATACACTTTTATCCGCGCCACCATTTGCATACATAGTCGTTGACGTAACCCATACTTTTGCCGTATAAGCAGCAGTATACGTCGTATTTTCACTCCCAAATGTAGTGCCCCCATTAGTACTAAACCACAACCCCTCTGCACCCGTAGAATTGGCAACAAGAATAATATGTGTGCGGTTAGGCAAAATGCCGATCGAGGCTGCATTCGCACCCGAACCCATCCCGGATGTAGTTGCCGTCGTCCATGTCGAACCACCATCAACACTCGTGTAAACATTTCCATTCTGCTTCCACTCCACAAGACAGATCATCGGCAACCTCGAAGGAGTAAAAAGATACTGATTGCCGTAAACGGTCCCCTCAGTATTTGTGGCATAAGCCCTGACATAATAAGGCGTACCAGAGGTCAAGCCGGTAATAGTGCTCGTGAAAGCCCCGGTACCCGTCCCATCCGTTGTCTTGCTGTCTGCTGTTGTAGGGTTGGCTGAAGTGCTCCAGCACACACCCCGTGCCGTAACGGCCGAACTCCCCCCGCACAGAATAGTACCGCCGCTGATCGCACCCGTTTCCGTGATATCAGTGACCTGCCTCGTTGTGACAACAAACCCCGCGGCATCCATGCAGACATCGCCGACGGTCTTCACCGATGCAGCAGCCGTAACATTAACTGTCTTTATGCTGGCCTTGGCCAAACCGGAGAAAGTCTTTAGACTGTCGGCATCAGCAGAGAATGGAAACAACACAATGCAGAATGAGAAAAGAAAAGAAGATGTAGCTTTTTTCATATCAATTTAGCGTGACATAAACCCGCTCTGGATTAAAGAACATCCTGTCAGCGTGTGTCGCGATCCCAATGATCTGGACCACCTTGTCAGTTCCCGTCGGAGGCGTCTGGGTAAGCGCTCCGGATGTCGTATCCAAATAAACCTTCCCCCCCACAGTCCAAGTCCAGGCATCATTCCTCACCAACCCCAGGAGCAAGAACTTGCCTGTGGCATTCGTTGAAATACTTCCCATGGCCATAGCCACAACAGGAACGGTGCTTTCATTGCCAGCATTAGCTTTCCACGCTTTCTCGTCAGACTTGATATAAACCACGTTACCAAATACCAGATCCTCGCCCGCCATGAATGTCGCATAAAACCCGCCGATCGTTTGGTCTGCGGACGGCGCTGACGTGATCTCGACACCTTGCGATACTTTAATATTTCCAGCCACATCCAGGGCCTGCGAAGGAACAACAGAACCTATCCCCACATTTCCTCCAGACAAAACTGTCAACTTGCGATTAACATCAAAAAGCCCTATTGGGACGGCGGTGCCCACACCGACATTACCATCTGTAAGCACAACGAACGCCGACGTATCCGTATATGTGCCATCATCATTGACCCGGAGTGCAAATCCCGACGTCGCGCCGGTTGTTACATTAAGCGCGGTCCCTGTCGCATTAGCCCCGGTCAGACCAACTTTAAGAACACTGCCGGTCACCGCCGCGTTACTGCCGGAAGCAGTCAGACTGGCCAGATCCCCTGTGAAGGCTGTCGAAGTTGACGTAAGATTGATGCCTTTGCCGCTGGTCATGGCATTGAGCTCCATATTCAAGAAATTGCCCGTTGTCATGCTGGTTGACTGCAAATCCAGGATCCCAAGCGTATTGGCCCCATTGCCAAGGGTCGTCGCCGTATTATTGGTCAGGGAGAAAACCGCGGCAGTATTGGATGCGTCCACCACATTGAGTAAAGCAACCGGCGCTGTTGTGCCGATGCCCACGTTGCCTTGAGAATCTACTCTCATTTTCTCAACACGATTGATCTGAAAAAGGATAGGCGCCGTGTTTCCTCCGGTGCCAACAACCAAACCCGCACTAGTCCAGGCTTCCAAGAAACCATACCCTGAAGCTGTCGCAGGAGTCGCTTGAAAGAATATGTCGTCGGTTCCTTTTATAGTCCACTCATAAATATTAAAACGCCCCCCCTGATTGTAAAAAAAGGATGCGCCTCCATTAGTAGCATGATTGTTGGCACTTAAATCCAGAATGGCCCTGTTCGCTGTCGCACTATACGTTCCTCCTGTGATCTTTCCCGACCCCACATCCAAAACCTGTCTTGGACTAGTCGTGCTGATGCCGACGTTACCACTTATGATCAATCCATTACTTGGAGCAGCATCAACACCTGCATACGCACCAATAGACATCCCGCCAGCAACATCAAGCGCACTGACCGGCCTTGTCTCACCTGTTAATGCAACACCTACCCTGTTGTTATTATCGATCTTCAAAGTTGCATTATTATATGTGCCATCCGCTCTACTATCCAAATAAGCATAGGCTACACTATGGGTACTTACACCCACAGTCCCCAAAACCCCCATCGTCACGGCCCTCACAACATTACTTTCATTGCTTCCAATATAGGCGGTATTTATACTATACGCGATTCCAGATCCCGCTGTTCTTAGCCCGTATTGAACTATTCCAGGCCGTGAATCTGCTGCCGTTGCATCTGACTGCAAAACCAAAGCAACACTTCTACTACCAACACTCCCCGGCAAGTCACCCGTACCTGTATGATCATTAAAGACCCAGAGAGCTGATCTCGGCGTTGTCGTTCCAATCCCCACGTTGCCCGTGTTAAAATAAATATCCGATGAACTCGTGGTCCACTGGCTTGTGCTGACGACTGTGCCATTAACATAAAGACTTGTCGCATTTAAAGAACCATTCACCTCAAGTTTATACCCGGGAACCGTGGTCCCGATGCCAACATTGCCGTTCGCATCAACCGGTAATGTTGACGTAGCCGCGCCAGCGGATACAGCTCCGCCAAAGATCATGACAACACAAAGAAATAAAGCTGTCTGCATTCTACGATCCATCACAAACCCCATCCGCATCAACCGAACATGTCAATGTCCCGCCCAAGGTGTAACATTCCGTCCAGCCCGTGCCATTGGTGTCGCGGATCATCAGGCATCCGCCGCTCGGCCCGTCGATCGTCACCTGGCTTAAACCGGAAGCCGCCTTCACATTCAAATTCCCAACGGGAGCCGCCGTTCCAATACCAACATTGCCCGACCCGCGATAAATATCGCCCCCGCTCGTCGTCCATTGGCTGGACGTGATCCCGGTCAATAATGACCCGTCGCCGTAGATCTTGCCGTCGACTTCGAGATTGCCTTTGATCAGCGCGCTTTTGGAGGAAAGATTGGCGGAGAGGCTTGGCCCACCAGCACCGATGTGTAAATTGGCAACAGGAGTTGTAGTGCCGATACCCACATTGCCTGCGGCATCCACCCGCATGCGCTCCACACCACTGGTTTCGATACGGACGGGATGGGCCGTATCTGCAGAAAGATCGACCGCCCCACCGGCATTATCAATCCCGATATAGCCTGTGATCGTTCCGTTGGAGAAACTCAAACGCGGGCTGGTGCCGGCCGCGCTTTTGGCATAAACATTACCAGCAACTTCCAAAATCTGTGTCGGCACCGTCGTCCCGATACCGACATAGCCGGCGTTATCTATTGTCATCCGCTCTGTCAATGCCGCAGGAGTCCCATATGTAGAAAACGTCAACCTCCCTGCCGCCGCCGTGCCTATGCGATTGGCGCTTATACGCGCCAAAGTCCACGTATCATTAGCAAAATGAAAACCGATAGATTGTCCGTTGACCCCCGTATTCCCTATTTCATCAAACCGAAGGAACTCATTGTCATACCCAACCAATGATGATTGTGCGATATTTAACTTCGCCCTCGGCACCGTCGTGCTGATGCCGATATTACCTGATTTTATAGCAATGTTGGGATCTATCGTGGTACCATTGCCATCACCCCAAATCCCGGTATAGTTTAACGTATCTCCAAAACTGCCTCTGTAGGTCGCCCCCGAATAAAGATAAAAAGCTCCGCTATCAGACCGGATACTTCCCGTCACATCAAGCTGCGCGACAGGACTCGTCGTACCGATGCCGACATTGCCCGAACTGCGATAAATATCACTGCCGCTCGTCGTCCACTGACTGGACGTAATGCCTGTTAATAACGACCCATCGCCATAGATCTTGCCGTCGACTTCTAGGTTGCCTTTGATGAACGCGCTCTTGGAACTTAAATCCGCGCTCAAAGCAGGTGTGCCAGCACCGACGTGCAAATTAGCAACAGGCGCTGTCGTCCCAATGCCCACATTGCCCAAGCTATTAACGATTAACCTCACATTAGAACTGTTATCCAAAATCTTAAAGTTGGAAACCCCTGCGGCTTCGCCTAATTTGAAATTCATACTCCCTGAAGTTGTCCCGGTATGCATCCACATGCCCGTCCCTGTGCCTGAACTGCCGTCAAACCACCAATTTAATTTATCCCAGGGCGAGCCAAACTCTTGAATTTGCAAAGCATGGGTTTCATCTGTTGCAGCTTCAATCACAACTGGGCCATTCTGGTTAGTTAGAAAGAACTTGTTATAATCCGCCCTAATCCATGCAACATTGCCAGAGGTCCCATTTGCTCCCTGGTAGAAATACAAAAGTTGCGCATTCGCCGAAGAATCCCCCAAATAAATATTTTTCCCCGTTGACCTCACATAAAGATTACCGCTGCTATTCGTATTGAGGATGGAATAATTAGCCGAATTATATGAAAGACGGAGCTGATCAGCCGTATTAAAGACATTGAGGGCTGCCGAGGGCGCTGCTGAGCCGATGCCCACATTCCCCGTATTGTAATAAATGTGGGATCCTGTTGTAGTCCATTGGCTCGACGTGATCCCGGTCAACAATGACCCATCCCCGTAGATCTTGCCGTCGACTTCTAGGTTGCCTTTGATGAACGCGCTCTTGGAACTTAAATCCGCGCTCAAAGCAGGTGTGCCAGCACCAACATGGAGCGCCGCAACAGGACTTGCCGTGCCAATTGCCACATTCCCCGAGCTATTAATGAACATCCTCAGATCACTCGACGGAGAACCACTCCCTATGTACCAGCCGATACCTCCACCGGTCGTATTATAAAAAAACATATTCCCATTATTTGACCCTGTTCCATAAAGCCCCCACTGACCAACATAAGCCGTATTATTGCGCTCATCCAGCATCGTAACTGACGCATAACCACTAGAAGAAGTGTTTCGAATATTGACCGTATTCGTCACACTCCCGGCACCAAGATTAATGTCAAGCTTCCCGGAAGGCCCGGTTGTCCCGATCCCCACGTTGCTACTACTATTAATCGTCATTGCGTTGGAACCGCCAATAGCAAAACCAATATTATTATCACTGATACTATACATGCCAGAATTGGCATCCGTACTAAAGACATAAGCAGGCCCCGTTGCCGAACCGGCCGCAGCAAGGATAGTAGTACCCTTGATATTACCATTCACTTCCAAAGGATATAGAGGGCTCGTCGTCCCAATACCGACGTTGCCCGAACTGCGATAAATATCACTGCCGCTTGTCGTCCACTGACTGGACGTGATACCTGTCAATTGAGACCCGTCGCCGTAGATCTTGCCGTCGACCTCGAGATTGCCTTTGATGAGCGCGCTGTTCGTAGAAAGATCTGCAGAAAGGGTCGGCGCGCCGGATCCGACATGAAGATTGGCAACAGGCGCTGTAGTCCCGATGCCGACGTTACCAGAACTGGCAATTCTGGCCTTTTCGCTATCATTAATAGAAAAAACTATTGAACTAGAAGCAAGACCTCCATTAATCATAAGTTTCTCGACACCATCTCTATCGTATGAAAGAACCTTTCTCTGCCCCAGATATACGTTAGATTTAAGATTATCCCCATCAAAACCAAATTCTTGATAAGGAGCAGTCATCACTACTTCTAAACGATGAACCGGGCTCGTCGTCCCGATGCCCACGTTTCCACCGCTTAATATTCTCATTTTCTCTCCCGCACCAGCTGCAAGTATAAAATCTTTACCACTTTGACTGCCCACAGTTGCATTACCGGTATCCCATGTCATATATCCATTGGCTACACCATTTCCCCAAGTAATAATACCGTCTCCCGTTACATTGAAAGCATTATTTACTCTAAGACTATTAACTGATCCTGTCCCCCCATCGACAATGTTTAAGGTTGCTGCTGGGGATATAATGCCAATCCCCACATTTGCTCCATCAAATACAAAATTATTCGACCCGGCCATCAAACCCGCACTGTTGTATTGAACATTCGTCGTAACGCCCGCCGCTCCACTGGCGGAAAGATTCGTCAAGCCCGAGCCATCGCCGTAGATCTTGCCGTCAAGCTCGATATTGCCCTTCACATAAAGATCGTTGCCAGTAATGGGCATGGCATTGGGCGCAGCGTTGTCAGTCGCGATGTGAAGTTTAGCCAGAGGAATAGAAGTCCCAATACCAATATTGCCGGATGTATTAATACGAAAACGCTCAACACCACCCGAAACTAAAACAAATGGATAGCTCCCGCCACTCTCATAAGTCTCTCCAAGCCCCCACACACCCGAAGTTTCATTAAGAAACAAATTAACACGGGCACCATGTGTCCCATCTGCAACCGAAAGACCTATTGAAGCCACTCCGGAAGTCTGACTATTTAAGATCTGAGGATTTGTTGTGCCTCCCACACCATCAACAAAAGAATTATTAATACGGCCTGCGCCGACGTGAAGTTTTGCAATCGGCGTTGTCGTCCCAACACCGACGTTACCTTGCACTACCGCTAAACTGGAATTAGAACCACTGTATGCTGGCATATCACCGCCAATAAAAACATTCCCATTGTCAGGGATATACATCCTGATCTTTCCCGTTCCATAATCCCCTCCAGTCAAGAAGAAATGGGCTCCACCGGATTTCCCAGCTATCCAATTTACATTTCCAACGACATCGGTTCTCCATTTCGCCACCATTGATCCACCAATTTCTGAATAAACGACATTTTGTGACCCCGTCGGACTAGACATGATTATTGCAGCGCCAGCACCATTAGTATTTGTATAATCATCTGTTGATAAACTTGTTTCAATTCTCCCTCTTGGATTCGTCGTACCAATGCCGACATTGCCCGAACTACGGTAGATATCACTGCCGCTCGTCGTCCACTGACTGGACGTAATACCTGTTAATAACGACCCATCGCCGTAAATCTTGCCGTCGACTTCGAGATTGCCTCTGATGAGCGCGCTGTTCGTTGAAAGATCTGCAGAAAGGGTCGGCGCGCCGGATCCGACATGAAGATTGGCAACAGGCGTTGTAGTGCCGATACCGACATTGCCACCAGACGTAATCCTCATCTTTTCACTCGAACCACCAACATTCAAAATAATACTTGTACTGTTAGTGTGTAAAGTAAGGATACCTGCAGCTTGAACAGCATACGCACTATAACCATATAGATTATCTTGGCCATAATAAGATGATCCAGAATATATCAAACTAGATGCCTTTATCCGTCCAGTGACATCCAATGCATTAGCCGGAGAAGTACTGCCAATGCCCACATTCCCTCCAAAATAATTGTTACTTGTTGAAGGATTATAAAGAGCATAATTGCCCGCAGGTATCGTCGACGTTCCAAGGAGCAAAAGAGTGTTATTGGTTGCCGCCGTCAACGCCGGAACACTTATACCAGCCTGGTTGGTCATCACAAGATTATTCTTCACAGAATCAACAATGTGAAGCCCGTACGCATTGCTAATCGTAGCAACAACCGAATTGCTAAATGAATTGACCGGCTGAAACAACCCGGCATTGACCTCACCCACAGTACCCATAGACGTTCCAGCGGAACCCATAATTAAGCCGATAGCAAAAGCAGAGTTCATTTGCGTCACATTCCCAGCGCGAACAACCCTACTTTCGAACCAACCTGCAGCAGGCGCCTGCGTTCCAGTTCCAGTAAAAGCTGCAGTAGTATCAAAAGTATTAGACATTGAAAGAGAACGGAAATTCATCGCTGAACTGCTCGCGGGGCTTAAGGTAGCCACAACAGAAACAGCATTGATCGAACTCGCGGCCGTCGATGTCAACGTGCCAGTGATAGATGCAAATGTCGTACTTTCCGATGTCCCTCCCTTCACCGTCAATGGTGAAGTAGGCGCCGTAGTCCCGACACCCACGTTCCCTGTACTGTAATAAATATCACTGCCCGTCGTAATCCACTGGCTCGAACTGATCCCCGTTAATGCAGAACCATCACCATAGATCTTGCCGTCGACTTCGAGATTACCTTTAATGAGCGCGCTGTTCGTAGAAAGATCTGCAGAAAGGGTCGGTGCGCCGGATCCGACATGAAGATTGGCAACAGGCGTTGTCGTCCCAAAGCCGACGTTGCCAGAAACTACAGAAATATAAGCTGCACCACCGCCTGCAGAATATATCCTAAGAATATTATTTCTGGCATAAAGCTCTGTTTGACTCGGGACAACACCAAATATCGCATTGGCACCAACGGTATTTCCTCCACCAAAAATATAATTGTTATCGTTGAGAATAAGCGGAGCGCCCAATGAACCCCCGCTCAAAAGCAAGCCTCCTGCAACCTCAAGCCTCTGTAACGGCGTCGTCGTTCCGATACCCACATTCCCGGCGGCTGTCACGTTAAGGATAGAACCACTGCTCGAAGTTTCTATCTTCATGTAATCAGCCGTCTGGCCCGCCGCACCGATGATCTTGATGCCAGATGTAGCCGCGTCTTTATTCGTTATTTTTACCATCTGACTGCCAGGATCGGCCACAAAAATGCCAGAGATGTTATAGCCCTGATCTTTTTCAATGATCAGACGCCCGTCATTCCAGATCGTAAACTGCCCGTAATTCCCGCGGGTTGAAAATATGGCAATCGGCGAATTATCGAGATTTAGAGAAGAAATGGTCCGGCCTGAGAAAGATAAAGCGGGGGCATATAAACTTCCAGTAAATGCCAGATCATCTTTCTTCTGTCCAACAAAAGCACCTGCATTTCTTGAATCATCCGCATTCCTCAAGAGAAAATATGGAACAAATACATTATCCCCATTTGTTCCATTGCCAATCGCAAAAAGGCTGTTAGACCCAGTAACTTGAGCGGTAAGCAACGTCTCTCTATCCGTTCCACCGGAACCATAATTTGCCGGAACCTGTATATTCATAAATGAAGTGTTGTAGAGAGCTGCATCCGCCGTAACACCTGTTGAAGAATTAAGGAAAAGACCTCCATTATTACTCGTGACGATAGCGCCTGCCACATCCAGCTTCCCACCAGGAACACCTGTCCCGATACCAACATTGCCCGAACTACGGTAGATATCACTGCCGCTCGTCGTCCACTGACTGGACGTAATACCTGTTAATAACGACCCATCGCCATAGATCTTCCCGTCGACTTCGAGATTACCTTTGATAAATGCACTATTGGAAGAAAGGTCCGCTGATCCTGCGGGTGTTCCTGTACCGACATGAAGCTTGGCCACAGGTGCCGTGGTGCCGACCCCTGTATTCCCGGCAGCCTTAATTACGACACCATTGGTGGGCGTATTCTGCGTCCCTGTAATAGCAACATCATGCGCGGTCGCAGGTGACAACGGCTGGAAGATCGTAGGATTACTGGTCCCGAACCAAGTCCCTTCATACTGGGTGAATGCGGTGCTGAAATTTGTGGTATTTATCTGGAATCGGACGTCGGTTGCTGATGCCGCTATAAAGGTAGCAACATTGACACCATTGGATACAAGCGCGATATCATTCGTATTAGCACCAATAAGGCCTGCCGTACCTGAACCGATCTTTAGGCCCGGGCTTCCAACGGTCCCAGCAGGCACAGCAAGATTACCGGTGAATTTTCCTGTGCCGTTAACATCCAATAAATACAGCGGCGCCGTCGTCCCGATGCCAACGTTATCCGTCGACGTCGTGGTATAAACCTTGCCGGTCGTTGATGTCCAGCCAGACCCGGAAAGATTGGTCAGCCCTGACCCATCGCCATAAATAACACCTGTGCCAATATCAAGTCTACCGCGGGGATTAGCAGAGCCGATGCCGACATTCGCGCCGCTATTCTGCAGCAAAAGGTCCATTACACTCGTATCACTGTTCCTAGCCTGAATCCCGGCTTTGCCTGAACTATTCTCAATGACCACATCATTGCTGTTACCGGCATACCTGAATGTGGCGATGCGCGCGCTATAAGGAGAAACATCTCCAGCGGACACAAACAACCCGTTGTAATTGCTGGTCGCAACAACCTGCAATTTGTTGCTCGGCGCTATCGCCCCGATCCCCATGTTGCCGGAAACATACTGATTACCGCGAACATCGAGCACCTGTACAGGCGCTGTGGTTCCAATACCGACGTTGCCAGTATTAGTAATACGCAATTTCTCCGTCCCACCAACATTAAAAAATAAACTTGTTCCTGACTTGCCGATCTCAACATTGCTGTCATAAAACCACAAACTCACACCACTAGCCAAAGCGAACCTGTTCGCATACCCATGAGCCGTCCCATTTACTAATCCTTCAATATACATATTCGTTGCTGTACTCGTTCCCGCAACATGCATTTTAACTGTTGGGTTCGTCGTCCCAATCCCCACATTTGTTCCGTCAAATACAAAATTATTCGAACCGGTCATCGATCCCGCATTGTTATACTGAACATTTGTCGTCGCACCCGCCGCTCCGCTGGCGGTCAGATTCGTCAACGCCGACCCGTCACCGTAGATCTTGCCGTCTAATTCAATATTTCCTTTAACGTAAAGATCATTGCCGGTGATCGGCATGGCATTGGGCACGGTGTTGTCGTTAGCAATGTGAAGCCTGGCCACAGGCGCAGTTGTGCCGATGCCCACATTGGTCGTAAACACCACCTTCGTATCGTCGACCGTCATGCGCTTGACAAGTCCGTCGACGCCAAGGGTATTAATATCCATCGCCCCCGCCGTAGGGCCGGGTACTGTCACGGCCATCTGCACCACTTCCTGAAAAGCCCCCGTGCCGCCGAAGAAACGGAACCTTTGCGCGTCCATACGGGCGATACCGTCGGTGTTCTGCATGACCAGCTGAGCATCCACATTCGTCGTACCGATGCCGACATTGCCGGCGAACGAATTAGGCTCTGTTGCTTCCTGAAGGATCCCGAAAGAGCCTGCCGTAGCCGCACCCGGTGTATTGTCGTCAAGGATCAAACCGACATTGTTGGTGGCCTCGGTCAAATGCCCGATGCCAATACCATATTGATTCGTGATCGTGCCATTAATTGCATGCGTTTCAGGATTCTCGTGGGGAACGCCTTCGTAATAAAGGCCGTAAGCATTCTGCATCGTGCCCGGAGCTGATCCTTTCCAGATCTGCGGGTAAAGGCCATAAGCGTTCGTAACCGGACCGCTGCCGAACTGATTGACGATCGTCATCACGCCCGCAAGATATGTTGCCGTGGATGCCCCGGAATGCAGCGCTTCGGAATAAGAACCTGCCACCATGCCAGGATACGTCTCGCCCACGCCCGCGGTCGTACGGATCTCAGACCAGGAACCGGTCGCAAAACCCGCACCTGTGACAGATGCGGTCATGTCGGAATAAAGCCCGGCCCGAGTGCCCGCAAGATCAGCAAATGTCCCCTGGATATTCAAAACCCGGGAAGGAGCCGTAGCGCCAGCTTCAATGTTCAGTTTACCCACCGGCACCGTTGTTCCGATACCGATATTGCCGCTCGTCCCGCTGACAAAGAAGAAGGAAGTGTTATCGTTCTTGATATTGTAATCTTTAGCAGCGAATGCGGGCGATGCTCCGCCAAGGAGGGATAGAACAATAAATAATATTCTTATTATTCTTTTATGCGGCACAAGCCAGGCCATGGGTGTTTCTTATTGGAATAAAAGTATATGACTGTTAACTACTTACATTATCTTTTACATATGAAAAAATTCTAATGAATTCTAATATAGTTTAAATAAAATTGGAAGGGATTTTTGGGAGGCCATACTAACTTCGTAGGTTGAACCTACGAAGTTCCTGCGGATTTCTTTCAAGACTCAAACAAATTGAACCTCCAGTTTCTTGCCAAGAGCATTGGCCGTCTTTCCCAGCGTCAATAAAGTAACAGACACATTGTCGGGATCCAATAGCCTGTCGAGATGAATCCTGCTTTTTGTGTGCATCCTGGCCGTCATTTCTTTCTTGCTCAAATGCTGTTTCTTCATCATCTCCTTAACCTGATAAGCAATAACCCTTTTAACAGCGGCGGCCTGAGCCTGTTCCAAAAGACCTTCCTCCTTGAGAAAGGCATCAAAGCTGCTTCCAATATGCTTGTTTTTCATTGTTGTCAACCTCTCTTAATATTCCGCATTCTTGCATGTGCCACAGCAAGATCGTCTTTATGGATCCTACGGCTCTTTTTCATAAAGCCATGCAGCAGAACAATATTATTTCCATGAAGAGTAAATAATATTCTACAAATTCCATTCTTTAATGTTGTACGAACTTCCCATAAGTCATGATCCAACTTTTCTACAACCGGCATTCCTATAGGCCAACCAAACTGAACTGTCTTTATATCTTCACCAATCAATTTCTTTTCCACCAGGCTCAACGACCTTAACCAATCCCTTAAAGGTTCTCTTCCTCCTTCTGTCCTGTAAAACACAACCTCAACAGGCTCGACTCTGCGCATAACACCACCTTAAGTGTATCATCTTTGGTACATATAACAAGGGGGATTTTTGAAACAATGACGAAAAAGGGGTGTGATCAAATTATCATGTATTGATTATTTGTCAAATAAATCTTTGGGCCGACTCGCCAAACGCGGATTAAGGATGAACGGAGGGATCGATCGCCAGATGCAGGCACAGCGCGCGTTCAACAGCATGGACTGTGCGATCCGAGAGTACACCGAGAAATCGCACCAATCTGAGTTTATCAACGGTGCGGATCTGTTGACATTTGATCTTGGATGGTTTGATAAGACCTCCGGTCTTAACGGGGATCTCTACTTCAACAGGAAAGACCTTATCACCGCGATCGGTCACGGGAAAAACCGTAATGGTCGCGGCATACTGATTAGCAATATCGTTAGAAATAACTACGGCGGGGCGTGTTTTCTTGATCTCCGCCCCCATGGTCGGGTCCAAACTCACAAGCCAGACATCACCACGATGAATAGGTGTCATGCGCCAAAACCCCCATCATCAAGCGTCGAAGACCAGGCGCGCTCGACCACTCGATCTTCAACGGCACTTTCAGCATACGCCTCACGGAGAAGCTCGCGTAACTTCTGTGAACGCTCCCGAAGTATCCTCTGCCCCAGTGCTTCTGCAATATAACGGCTTTTATTCGGTACGGTCTTTAAATGCTCGGCGAGATCTTCAGGCATCATAATATTCATACGGATCATAACAACCCTCCTTTTATACACACTAAGTATACACACTATAATGTGTATGTCAAGGAAACCAACCAACTTCGCAGGTTGAACCTACGAAGTTCCTGCGGGTCGTTATTTCGCCAGGGTTGTACGCGAGCCCTCGGTGTCTGCCTCGTAGTGGATATCTACGGACAAGAGAAAAGCTTTATCATTATAGGTATCCGCTCCATTTCCCCCTTCACGATAAAGCCGAGCCACAAGAACACTCGAGATCATTTTACCTGTTCCTGTAATCGTTCCAAGACTCCCGATCTGATGATCAAATTGCGTACCCGATGCCGCTGTATTCACACACGATGTCGTAGAGGCGGGCATCGCCGCATTGATATTGCTCCAGGTATAATCAATGCACCAACGCACACTGCCTGTATTCGTATTGTTGGGCGAGAAATGAACATGCGGATGAATATCGGTCCCTTCTTTATAAGTATGAGACATTTGAAAAGACAGAAAGACTTCATTGCTTGCGCCATCGGCAAAAGCATAAGCCCGGATCGGCGTTTGAAAAATATCTAAGGTCGGATCACTGCTGCCTTGAGTCCGCACCATCAGACCCGGCACCACCAGATCATTCCAAACCGTCGCATCTCCGACCATCTTAAGCGTTCCGTCTGCTTCAAATTCACTGTAATTGCTGTTACCGCCAAAACGTGCCGTATTCCCATAAATAGACCCATCGACATCAAGTAAAGCGACCGGCACCGTGGTCCCGATGCCGACATTGCCGCCATCATTGATCACAAACACCTTCGTCCCGTTGTCTCTGGCCAGAAAAATGGGGGATGTTTGCGCCGCATTATCGGCGATCAATGCCGCAGACTCAAAGGTGGGCTCCGTATTCTCAAACAGGCTGAAAAACCCGCCCACATTATTTGTAGCCCCCAAAGCAAAGCCGAGAACACCAATATTATCCGTCGGGCTATTAAGACTGAGCGGTGCTAATCCTATGATCCCGTAATTCTTTTTGCCCTGAATACCCTGAAGATAGGCACCAACATTGGTCCCGTTGGTAGACGCTCGTGAATCCCCCAATAACCCATAATTAGCCCTGCCTGTGCCCGAAAAAGGATTTGTTCCGGTTCCGGCTGTAAGATTGACAAACTCCATGGCAGACGTACCAGAATTCCCCGTATACCCCGCAGCCAAAAGTGAATAAAAAGATCTAAGCTTCGTCCCCGCACCCAGGTCTGAGCTCCCAGCTCCTGTGGTAGCAAAATATCCACCGTAACCACCGGAAGTGGATAAGGTCGACGCCACATTCAACGGACTCACAGGATTCGTACTACCAATACCCACATTGCCTTTTAATACTGTTGTCGTAATAGAATTATTACCCAAAACAACACTATTGGCCCCTAAGCCTGTAGCATCGTATCCTATGACAATCGAGTTGCTATCACTATTATCTTTCCCTTTAGCAGCATACCCTATATAAACAGAATTCTCAGGATCAGTAAGCGCCGTTGAACCATTCGATTGATAACGACCGGCTTCATAACCTAAAGCAACATTATTAGAACCCGTCGTATTGGAATACAATGCCGCATAACCATTGCCTGTATTACTCCCACCAGATGTATCACTCCACAAGGATACATAGCCTAAAGCCGTATTATTATTACCTATATTATTTGCCGCTGTCTCCGATCCCCTTAATGCTTCATAGCCAACAGCGACATTATAATTTGTAAATGGCGTTGTAGTATTATTCGCATAATACATCGCCTGATACCCAATTGCCGTAGCATTAGAACCAGCTTTATTAGAATAAAGCGAACTCGTACCAAACGCCGTATTATTACTACCCGTACTAAAGAATGCGGCGTAAGTACCATTAGCAGCGTTATAACTACCCCCTGAATTAGAATAAAGAGCTCCATACCCGCTGACAGTATTATTCCCACCTGTTGTATTATTAAAAAGAGCCGCTGAACCATAAGCCGTATTCAAAGCACCCGTTGTATTATTCTTAAGAGACTGGTTCCCCATAGCCGTATTTTCATTGCCCGACGTGTTGGAATAAAGAGTCCAATAACCAACCGCCGTATTATTATCCGCCGCAAGCGTTGTCGCAGCACCCGACATCCCTGATTCATAACCTACAAAAACATTATATTGCGCGCCATTAACGAGCCTCAACCCTGTGCGATAACCTAAAAGAGTATTAAATTCCGCGTCATTAAAATTAATGAGCCCCGCGACATGGATCTTATTATTCGGCAAGCTCGTTCCAATACCTACATTCGTCCCATTCGTATAAAGTGCTGAGTGGCTACTAACAGCCGTTCCGGCCGACGGATAATAAGCAAAGAAACCTGCCGCACCACTATTAACCGTGCCTGACCCGATCGCAAGACCTGTCAACGCAGATCCATCACCATAGATCTTGCCGTCAAATTCAATGTTACCTTTCACAAAAAGATCACTGCCGGTGATCGACATGGCATTAGGCGCAATGGCGTCGCCCGCAATATGAAGTTTGGCCAAAGGAAGGATCGTGCCAATACCCACATTGCCCGCGTTCAGCACCGTTAACACCGAACCTGTAAGGGAATTCTGATCCTGATTGCCGCCAATACCGACATTGCCATCATTGGTCACGATAAAATGCTGCGTCGGAGACGCCGCACTCCCTGCCGTACCTGAAGGCACGGTCCTTACTTCGAACATGCCGTTGTACATATAAAACTGGACCGCGTAACCGTTATTGCGATAACGAAAAGACGCACCATCATAATAAACATTATCGCCAAAGGTCACATTGTTCGACGCATACGTCTGGTATTCAATATTCCCCACACGTAACTGTGAATTGGCAGTGCTATAACCGGGAATATCAAGACGCATCTTCGGCAGCGTAGTTCCAATACCAATATTCGTACCATCAGTATAAAGCAGTGACTGGTCATCCACCGTCGTTCCCGTCGAAGGATAGTACGTAAAATACCCCGACGTTCCACTGCTGACCGTACCCGACCCGCTGCCGCCAACTGCCGAACCGTTCCAGTAAAGCGACCCACCGCTGTTATAAAGGGTATTTGTCGTCGATCCTGGCACCGCGGCATTCAAATAGATCCCTGCTGCACCAGAAGCGGTGCCGTTCACATCAAGAAGATTGCGGGGTGCCGTCGTGCCGATGCCGACATTGCCAGCGCTGTTCGCTGTAACGGGCTTGATCGTGATGTCATTGAAATTCGGACCCGCGGCAAAAACCGAGCCTGCGGCTAGGATCAGAAAAAATAAAATGAGGCCTTTAAACATAGATCAAACCCATTTAACTCGTTGACAAATTATCAAAATATGTTACATTAACAACAAGTTCGCCCCTGTAGCAAAATGGATCAATGCGGTCCTCCTGACTAAAGGACAGGTGCGAGTTCAATTCTCGCCAGGGGCGTTACTTAGGCCTTAAGAATGAGTCAGGTCGTTCTTAAGGCTGATTTTTTATTGCAATATTTTCCTCATCGTTCTATACTTAAATTCGGTCAGGAGGACATCTCCGTTTCAGCTACAGGATCGCGGGGCAAGATCAATTTGGTCTTGCCCTTTTGTATTGTCGGGGAATCCCGGCAATACACCCCCGAAGCCGCCATGGGCGGCATCAGCGCCCGGGGCTGAGTGGGGTATTTTCCCATCCATCATATCAATTCCCTATCCTTGCATTCGAGATCTGGCCGCCGCCGATGCGAGCCACACCTAAAGCATAAAGCTGACTTACGTCTGCAGCGGACAAAGCACGATTGTAAATACGAACATCATCGATCACAGCATTCGCCAACCATGACCAACTCATATTTGCCGGATCCGCAGCTCCAACGTTATACGAACTTGTTGCATAATCATACAAGGTCCCGGAATACGAAACCGGCGATCCTGTCACAGGAGTTCCATCAACATAAAGGTATAAATTCTTGGCAGCATCATCAACAACCTGGACAACATGATGCCATGAACCAAAAGTATATGCAGGTGAGCTTAAACTACGCGTCGTAAGATTGGTCATCCACACAAAACCAGCAAATCTACCCGTACAATTATATATCAAGCCTGTATGATATCCTGGACGTATTACCAGACCATAGTAAACTGTGCTTGTATCAATACAAGACGGTGGAAAACTCAAAGGTTTTACCCAAGCAACAAAAGTAAAACTGGTTTTAGTAACATCTTTTAAAGAATCAGTTGCTCCTGAGATCTGAACATACTGGCTTGTTCCATTAAAACTTAGTGCATTCACAAGCTTACCCTGCACCCACGAAGGAGCATGTCCTGTCAAGACCCCATTATTACCTTGACCACTGGAGTCAGCTGTCGCTGAAGTTCCGGTACCCTCATTAAACTTCCACCACCCCACCAGACCGGTCGTGATATCCGCGCGGGCCGGGGTCGCGATGAAAAAAAGGATCATGAAGATTAGGCATTTAAACATGGTTCGTTCCCATTTATCATATTGACAAATCATCAAATTATGTTACATTAACAACAAGTTCGCCCCGGTAGCTCAAATGGATAGAGCGGGTCTCCGACAAAAGACCAGGTTGTGAGTTCAAATCCCACCCGGGGCGTTACTAGGCCTTAAGAGTGATGTCGGCATTCTTAAGGCCGTTTTTTTCTTGCAAAAATGACAGCGCGCAATATACTTAATGTGTCGGAGGCCTGCTTCACGAGTTACCGGTTCACGGGTAAGATCATTTTGATCTTGCCCTTTTTCTTTACCTCCGCATACTTCGAATTCTCTACTATTCGAACCTGCCCCAAATTTTCGTCATCCATTGCCCATTGTGAAGGATTGTTCAGCACATATTCACGAATACGTTTCAGATCATTCACATCACGTATAACGTGATCATAAAATCCACGTTGCCAAACACAAGCTCCTGATATATTACGCTGTTCATTGATCCGGTTGGTCACCGATGATTTAAATGATCGGACGATCGTTGAGATCGATCCGGATAATGGTTTTCCGAACCGTTCTCGGCCCCCCTGATGTGTAGGGGCACGCCATGGCGTGCCCCCCGATGTTGTCCCGCTATCCGGCATATTCCCCCACGTTGTCCGGTCATCATCCATAAAAATAATACCGTGAATATGATTCGGCATGATCACATGCTGATCCAATTGTATGCCTTTGAAATGCAACGGGATCTCCAACCAATACTGTTGGACGATCCGCCCACATTCATTTAATTCCATACGCCCATCAACAATTTCACCAAAAAGACTTAATTTCTTGAATGCACACATGGTCAAAAAATATCCACCCGATTGTGAATAATCATATGCTTTCAATCGTATATTCTTGCGTTCTTGCATATATCCTTATTGCGCCATATGCGGGCACGATGCCCGTGCACCACGTTCGGGCACGACATGGCGTGCCCCTACACATTATTGTTGCCGTCAGAACGTGAACCAGTTGCTTCCATCCGAATAAAGCCGCACCACACCATATCCCACCGTGATCTTCAAAGCTGTATCCGATGTATCCCCATCAATCGCCTGTGCGCCTTCGGTCGCGATCGTGATATTGTTCGCCCCGGCCCCACCGGACTCATCCTTAACGATGACCACACGTCCCGCCTTGACATCCGCCGTCGCCAGAGTGATCGTCCGTGTCGCACTTGTATCCGTCACGCCAATAATAGTCTCACCCGCGCTGGTCGCACTGGCTGACTTTGCGGCACGATACACCGCAAAGGAACCTTTAACATCCAAAGATGACATCGGAGACGTTGATCCAACGCCGACATTGCCGTTAAAATAGGTGTCACTGCTGCCACCCACGATCAGCGTGCCGTTGACCTCAAGCTTCGCGCTAGGACTAGCCACACCGATACCTACGTTCGTACCGTTGTCATAAACGATCGAATTGGCGAGAGCAGATGCCCCCATCTTGGTCACATAATTCGTCGTAAGAGCCGCGGTCGTTGTCAGGCCGGTCAGCAATGACCCGTCACCATAGATCTTGCCGTCGACTTCGAGGTTGCCTTTGATCAGCGCACTGTTAGAGCTCAAATCTGCACTTAAAGTGGGCGTGCCAGCGCCGATGTGAAGATTTGCAGCCGGATCTGTAGTGCCGATACCGACGTTAGCCGTCATAATTATATTGCCTGCGGTATCCAACCTTAATCTTTCATATCCTGACGTGTATCCGCCTTGATAAAATATGACAGGTGTTGTCGACTTCCTGGATGCAATAACAAATTGATCTGTAAATGCAGCTGCCGCAGTATTCCCATATTGGAACGAACCCGACAAGACGCCGGCTTCATCATATAAGTTCGCACCAGAAAATCCTGTCGAACCCGTCGCCTGCAATCTTATCGTTCCACCACTCTGACTAGATCCAGAAAACAAAGCGGGTTGTCCACTAGTGACAAATACATGTAAAGCCTGTAAAGGCGTCGTGGTGCCGATCCCGACGTTGCCAGCAGATGTGATCCTCATTCTTTCCAGATTATTGTTCGCAGCGCCAGTTGTCGTATAAAACGCCAAATATCCGTCTGCGGTATTGCCCGCCGCATCCGTACCACCCTTGATCCCTGCACGCGTGGTGAATTGCTGACCAGCCCCATCCTCATAATTAGAACCAAACATCAACGCAGCACCCTGCTCATCAGCATTATTCTGGTTGTTATACAAAAGCAGTGTGCCAGGGCCTGTATATGCCCCTGTCGTATGAGTATCGGCCATCCAAATCTGGAGCTTTGATAAAAGATTAGTGGCTGTCCCAATACCTACATTCCCCGCGTTGTAATAAATATTTGACCCTGTCGTCGTCCATTGACTTGAACTTAAACCCGTCAGTGCAGACCCGTCCCCGTAGATCTTGCCGTCGACTTCGAGGTTGCCTTTGATGAGCGCGCTGCTGGTAGAAAGGTCGGCGGCAAGAGATGGCGTTCCGGCGCCGATGTGAAGATTAGCAACAGGTGTCGTCGTCCCGATACCCACGTAGCCCTGATCAGCCCCTGAATGTGTCAAGATGGTCATTTTCTCCAGACTGCTGTCATCAAAGAACCCCAGTCTGCCGGCTGAATTCAATTGTATCTGCGCAACTTGCGTTGTGCCGCTGTCTCGGAACTTAAGAATGCTATTGGAACTGTTAATCCTTATGTTGCCGCTGACATCGAGCATGTTTGCGGGAATTGTCGTCCCGATGCCGACATTGCCATTGGCGTCTAACGTCATTCTATTCGTGCCTGTAGTCGTCGTCGTATTCGTCGCTGTATAAAAATCGATCTGGGTCGCCGCGTTCATTAAAGATGTTCCGCCGCCGACGCTAAGCACATTAGTTGAACCACTTGTTGCAATAAGCATTGCCATCGGCTCTTCAGCATTAAGATAGTGGGCAGATCCAATTCTTCCATTCTTAGCCGTTGAATTGGTACGCGTGGTTAAGATGTTATCAGCGCCGAGAACTAAACTTAATCCTCCGGATGAAATATCTAAACCGCCATAGGTTGCTAATGGTATTGTTGTTCCAATGCCGACGCTGCCATTCGCATCTGAATAAATCGCTGAATTAGCCAAGGAGAATGCCCCCATCTTGGTCACATAATTCGTCGTAAGAGCCGCGGTCGTTGCCACGCCTGTCAGCAATGACCCATCACCGTAGATCTTGCCGTCGACTTCGAGATTGCCTTTGATGAGCACGCTCTTGGAACTTAAATCAGCACTCAAACTGGGTGTGCCCGCTCCGATGTGTAAATTGGCAACAGGAGCCGTCGTGCCAATGCCGACGTTGCCAGAAGAATTTATTGTCATAGCCCTGCTGGCGTTAATACCAAAACCAATTTCAGTACCATCAGGTGCGTTAAATGAAGTTCCTCTAAAACTTGCAATCAAGGCAAAGTTGCCAGAAGAGGGCGTGACACTAGCCGCCCAAAACCCACCCCATTCATTATTGTATTCACCTAAAATTAATCCACCACCCGTAGAACCTTTTATTCGAACCGGGTAAGCCGTACTTCCCAAAACATCCAGTTTATAAACTGGCGTCGTCGTCCCGATGCCGAGATTACCAGACACATACTGACTGCCGCGCACATCAAGAACCTGGACTGCGCTGCTCGTACCTATAGCCACATTGCCCGTAAGAAATTCAGCATTTCCGTTATCATGGATCTTAAACCGTTGGACATCTCCAGAATCAACCGTAAGGAACGAAAGCCCTGTCGTTGTCCCGCCTCCTTTGACCGACAACTTAGCCGGCATAGCAGGCGAGCTATAAACATAATTGACACCCAAACCACCGCTATTAATTGTGACTTTCTCAATATTGCTTATGGCAAACACAGTCATACCTGTAGAATTAAACCAGACCTCATTACCGGTATCCTTCATTTGCCAGGCATAATTTGTACCCGTAGGACTTGCCACCCCCGGCGCCCAGATATTCGAATATGTTGGGTAAGCCGGATCTGTTCCAAATTTAAAATTCTTTTTCAACACGCCGGTACTGTCTGTCGTAGACAACTCAAGGACCGTATAAATCCCTGAACCTTTAACAGGCTCCAACTTGGCTTTATAAACCTTGGTCGCATCCTGGGAATAAATAACACCCGATGTCAACGTATAAATACCCAAATCTACATTACTCAACGCACCCGTATAAGGAACATAACCCGCAAGACCAAGATTCGTCAGCGCCGACCCATCACCATAGATCTTTCCATCAAGCTCAATATTGCCTTTAACGTAAAGATCACTGCCCGTAATAGGCATGGCATCGGGGAACGCATTGTCTGTCGCAATATGAAGTTTGGCGAGAGGAACATCCGTCCCGATACCAACGTTGACACTGTCAATGGTCATCCTTTTAACAAGGTTATCCACACCCTGTGTATAAAAATCGATCGCGCCGCCCAACGTTGAACCGGTCACGATCCCGGGCGAACTGACCGCGATCTGGCCCACTTCCTGAAAACCACCGTACCCGGCAAAGAACCTGAACTTCTCCACCGGCGCGGGCGTCGTAATATTCACATCACTCTTGCCGACCACATAGTGCGATTCATTGGCCGTAGCGGCCGTCGTATCCTTGTTCCAATGTTTATCGACAAGCGTCGTACCATCAGAACCAAGGACCAGCTGTGCGGTCACCTGGGTCGTGCCGACGCCGATATTCCCGGCAAAAGAATTGGGGGCTGTGTCTTCCTGAAGGATACCGAAATCACCGCTGGTCAAGGCGCCCACCGTGTCATCATCCAACAGGATGCCGATGTTGCGCGTTGTAGCTGTGGTCAAATGCAAAATGCCCAGACCATACTGATTAACGAGTGTGCCGGTCGTAATGCCGGTATCCCCGTTGGCGTTGGGCACGCCTTGATAATACATGCCGTACGCATTCTGGATCGCACCCGGCGCTGACCCTTTCCAGACCTGCGGATAAACACCATACGCATTGGTCACCGGACCACTGCCAACCTGGTTCGCAAGCGTCATAAGCCCCATCAGATCCGAAACCGTTGAAGCCCCTTGATGCATGGCTTCGGTGTAAGCACCCGTGATCGCACTCGCATAAATTCCGCTCGCAGCCGTTGTGCGCACCTGCGACCAGGAACCGCTGGCACCAAAATTACCAACCACAGGTGCTGTCACATCCACATAAAGCCCGGTGCGTGAACCATCAAGATCTGCGAAAGCACCGCCAATATTGACGATCCTGGACGATGCCGCGGCACCCCCCTCAATATTCAGTTTTCCGACAGGAACGATCGTGCCAATGCCGACATTACCACTCGTCCCGCTGACAAAAAAGAAAGAGGTGCTGTCGTTTTTGATATTGTAATCTTTAGCAGCGAATGCGGGTAATGCTCCGCCAAGGAGGGATAGAACAATAAATAATATTTTTATTATTCTTTTATGCGGCACAAGCCAGGCCATGGGTGTTTCTTATTGGAATAAAAGTATATGAATACTATCTGGTTACATTATCTTTGATATATAAAACCTTTCCAATAAATTCTAGTATTTTTTAATAAAGGGGGCCATAAGGAACTTCGTAGGTTGAACCTACGAAGTTCCTTCGGTGTGGTGATCAGTGGCAAGAAGCATATACATGCCGGGAACAACGAAGAGAGTAAAGGCCGTGCCGATGGCAATGCCTGTGGTGATCACAAGACCAATGCTAAAACGCCCCGCAGCGCCGGCCCCCGTAGCCAAAACGAGCGGCATAACACCGAACACCATGGCCGCCGTTGTCATCAAAATGGGCCTTAAACGGATCGCGGCCGCCGTTTCCACAGCCTGGCGTTTCGACTTACCTTCCCGCTGAAGGTCATTGGCAAACTGCACGATCAAGATCCCGTGTTTACTGATAAGCCCGATCAGCGTAATAAGCCCGACCTGGGTATAAATATTCAAACTGGCCCCTCCCACCCCAAGGCAAATAAAGATCATGGCCCCGCAAATGGACATAGGCACCGTTATCAGAACGATCAAAGGATCACGGAAGCTTTCAAACAGCGCCGCAAGTACTAGAAAGATAATGAGAAGCGCAAAAAAGAATGTGATGACCAAGGCGCTGGATTCTTTCACGAACTGACGCGATTGACCGCTGTAATCAACGGTGTAACCCTGCGGCAAAACCTCTTTGGAGATCTCTTTCAATTTCTCGAGCGCCTGGCTGAGCGGAATACCCGGCATGGGCACACCCGAGATCGTTGCAGAATTCATCTGCTGAAAGTGACTGATCGATTGGGGAACAACCGTTGTCTTTAACGTCACAATGGTTGAAAGCGGCACCGCGCGGCCGCTGGGTGTATTGATATAATAATCTTTCAACTGCCGGGCATTCAAGCGCTGGCCTTGCTTGACCTGCGGTATCACCTTGTACGATCGTCCGGCCAAACTGAAATAATTCACATACCCGCCGCCGATCATAGAACCAAGTTCCGCGCCGATATCGCGCATCGTCAGCCCCAACTGCGCCGCTTTGTCACGGTCGATCACAACCTCGGTCTGCGGCTTGTCGATCTTAAGGTCATTGTCCACAAAAATGAACATGCCGCTTTTCTGTGCCTTTTCCATCATGGCCTCGGAAACAGCGCTCAGCTGATCAAAACCATCCGTCGTGCCAATGACAAACTGCACAGGCATCCCTTCACCGCCGCCAGGCAGCGCGGGCGGCGAAAACACGACCGCATTAACACCGGCAACCCCGGCTAGCTTTTTTTGGATATCCGGCAAAAGCTCAGTCGTCAGCCGCTTACGTTCTTCCCACGGCTTAAGCACCACACCCGCAAGGCCGCTATTTAACCCGCTGATGCCCTCGACCTGGAACACATGATCCGTTTCCGGATAAGCTGACAGGATCTTGTAGATCTGCCGTGAATAAAGCCGTGTCTGCTCGAGCGATGCACTGGGCGCCCCCGAATAGAACGAGAGCGCAAAGCCCTGATCCTCGGCGGGCGCAAGTTCGCTCTTTGACGCCATAAAAAGAAAATAATTACTGCCCAGAATGATCATGGCAAAAACAATGATGACCGGCAGATAATTGAGCGCGCGATGCAGCATCCGGCCATAGCTGTCTTTCAAACGATCGAACTGACGATCCATGAACCCCGCAAAGGTCTGATGCCCGTTGGACACGTGCGGCTTGAGGAACTTCGCACACATCATGGGCGAAAGCGTCAGCGCGATCACCGCCGAGATCGCTACAGCTCCGGCGAGCGTGAAAGCAAATTCTGTAAAAAGAGCGCCGGTCAGGCCACCCATGAAGCCGACGGGCACATAAACCGCGATGAGCACGATCGAGATCGCCACGATCGAACCCGACAGTTCATGCGCTCCTTTCAATGATGCTTCCAGCGGAGAAAGCCCCTCTTCCACATGACGGTGCACATTCTCGACGACAATGATCGCATCATCAACCACAAGGCCGATGGCCAGAACCAGCGCAAGCAATGTCAAAAGATTGATCGTGTAACCAAACATGAGCATCATAAAAAGCGTGCCGATCAAAGAAAGCGGCATGGCGATCGTCGGAATAACAACACTGCGGAACGATCCCAGGAACAAAAAGATCACAACCGTAACAATAACAAGCGCCTCCAGAAGGGTTTTGATAACCTCCTCGATGGAACTGTTCACATACTTGGTCGCATCGTAAATAACACGACCTTCAAGACCCTCCGGAAGTTGCTGAACGATCGCAGGGAAAGCCTTGCGTACGCTGTCAACGACCGTCAGAAGATTCGCGCTGGGCGCCACCTTGATACCCACAAAGACAGCGCTCTCACCGTCAAAAGCGACAGACACATCATAGTTCTCGGCGCCAAGCGTCACGTTCGCCACGTCCTCCAGACGCACGATAGCGCCTTTAACCGACTTGATGACGAGCTTCTTGAATTCATCCACAGAATGAAGGCCCGTACTTGCCGTCAAATTCACCGTCACCATCTGCCCTTCGGTACGTCCGACGGCAGAAATAAAATCATTGGCTTCGAGCGCACCGCGCACCTCAACCGCGCTCACACCATGCGCGGCCATCTTCACCGGATCAAGCCAGACGCGCATCGCGAACTGACGCTTGCCCAGGATCTCCGCCGTCTGCACACCTTCGATCGCCTGAAGTTTCGGCTGAACCACACGGATCAGATAATCCGAGATCTTGTTGGTCGGCAGAACCTTGCTGTAAAACCCCATGTACATGGAATCCACCGACGCCCCGACCTCGACAGTTATCGACGGCTGCTGGGCATCACGCGGCAATTCATTGAGCACCGCATTGATCTTGGTATTGATCTCTGTAATAGCCTTATTGGCATCATAGTTCAAACGCAAATTGGCCTTGATCATACTGACACTCTGCATGCTGGAAGAGCTCATATAATCAATGCCATTGGCCTGGGCAATAGAATTCTCGAGGGGTGCTGTGATAAAACCCGCCACCAGCGCAGGGTCAGCACCCGTATAAACGGTCGTAACGCTCACCACCGCATTTTCTGTCTTGGGATATTCACGCACGCCCAGAAGATCGATAGAGCGCAGCCCCAAAAGCAAAATAAGAAGGCTCAGCACCGTCGCGAGAACCGGGCGCTTGATAAAAATGTCGGTAAAATTCATGACCCTGCCTTACTGATCAACCGGTTTTGGAGCCGCATCATTGGACAGCGGCACCTCATTATTAATGATGACCACACTGCCGTTCTTAAGCTTCATCTGCCCGCCAGTAACAACCATATCGCCGGCCTTGATGCCATGGGTCAGACTCACCTGATCACCGCGTGCTTCACCCGTCGTAACGAACACCTGCTTTGCCGCCAGAACAGGCTTGCCTTCGGCATCTTTTTCTTTTTCATGGACCAGATAAACGGTCTCGCCATACGGATTGAACGCCACCGCCGCCTGCGGCACGGTCACATAATCCCTGGGCTGACCTGCCAAAACTTCAACGGCAGCGAACATGCCCGGCAATAATTCATGCTTGGGATTATCAACCGCGACCTGGATCTGAACATTGCGTGAATCCGCCTCGACCTTGGGATTAATGGCCGTCACCTTGCCTGCAAAAATACGCCCCGGGTACGTGTCGGTGGCCACATCAACCGCCTGTCCGACGGAAATGCGGGAAAGGTCCTGCTGTGGTAAATAAAAATCAACATACACCGCATCCAAAAGCTGCAATGTCACGATCTTTTCCCCAGGGTTCACATACTGCCCGCGCGTGACGGTGCTGATCCCCAAGCGTCCTGAAAAAGGTGCACGGATGAACTTCTTGGCTGTTAATGCCTTCTGCTGGGCGAGCTGAGCCCGGCGGTTCTTCAATTCTGCAGCATCTGCGTCGACGACAGCCTGGCTCACAGCCTGAACTTCAAGCTGCTTCTGATCGCGTTCATAAATGATGCGTGACAATTCCGTACCCGCCTGCAGCGCCTGCATCTGGGCCCGGTCCGTATCCGTATTAAGTTTCACGAGCAAGGCTCCGGATCTCACATCATCCCCGGAAGCAAAATGCACGCTCTCGACAATGCCAGGGATCTCGGTGGTGACATCAACACCGCGCACCGCCCTGATACTTCCCACCGCCCTGATGCGCGGCTGCCAGGGTAACGACTCTGCCTTCACCGCCGAAACAACAACAGGAGGCACACCGCCGCTGAACATGTATTTCATCATCATGGCCCGCATAAAAGCCTTGTACCCGAAAATACCGCCAAAGAGAACTCCGACGGCAAGAAGCATGATCACCATGCGTTTAATCATTTGAAACATCTCCTTTCCACCAGCCGCCACCCAGCGCCTGGAACAATGCGGCCGTATCCGCAAAACGCGCGGCCTGTGCCTGGATAAGACCGATCTTTACCTGTTGATACTGGCGCTGGGCGTCCAATAAAACAACATAATTCAACGCCCCGGCTTCAAATTGTTTTTGTGTGAGTGACAATGACTCCGCCGCCACCGCTTCCGCATCCGACTGAGCCTTGAGCATGGCCGCATCTGCATCCAAGGCGCGCAAAACATCCGCCACGTTCTGAAACGCCAAGAGCACGGTCTGACGGTATTGCGCCGCCGCCTGATCATAGGCCGCAACAGCCAGCCGCTGTTTGGCGCGTAAAGCGCCGCCATTAAAAAGAGGCTGGACCAATCCGCCGCCAATATTCCAGGCCATATTATCCATCTTGAAAAGATCCCCCGGCTGTGTCGCCATAGCCCCGAAAGCTCCCGAGAGTGTTACCTGCGGATAAAGATCCGCAGTGGCTACTCCAACGCGTGCGCCGGCCGCATGCAAAAGCGCCTCAACCGCTTGAACATCCGGACGCTGACGCGCCAGCGAAGACGGCAAGCTCACCGGAAGATCTGTCGGCAAATTTAATTTCTGGATATCGAACTGTGGAATACTGCCGCCTTCACTGGGCAATTTCCCGATCAACACCGTCAAGCGATGACGCGTCTGATCCAGTTCTTTACCCAATGACGGCAACAGGGCTTTGGTCTGTTCGATCTGTGTCTGCTGCGCCAATACCGACGTACGCGAGATCCCGCCAAGAACCAATTGCTTATTGAGCATCTCAAGTTGCTCTTCTTGCGTGGCCAGAATCTCCTGGATCGCTTCAAGCTGGGCACGGAGCGATGCTTCCCTGATCACCGTCGTAACAATATTGGAGGTCAAGGCCAGATAAACACCCTTCATCTGGAACTTCTCATAATCAACCTGCGCAGCCAATGCTTCCAATTCGCGCTTTGCCCCGCCAAAAATATCAAACGTATACGACACCCCGACAGATGCATTATAAAGATCAAAAATACTGCCCTTACCCTCGGACATCCCGGCCGACGCAGGAGAACTTTTCTGACGACTGGCCCCTAAAGCTGCATTCACAGACGGATATGTGCGCGTACCTGAGCGGGCATTAAAACCTTCCTGGGCCTGACGCAACGAAGCTTCTGCTGCCGCAAGACTGGGACTGCCCTCAAGCGCCATCTTGATCACCTGATCAAGTTCTTCACATTTAAAAAGCGTCCACCAGGCCTCGGGGATCCTGGCGCCCAGCGTGAATGCCTGCGCCGCGCCCCCTTCAACAGGCGATGCCATGGTTTTATCCGGCATCGGTAAAGTGGTATATCCCGTCGGAGCTATAAACTGCGGCGACTTAAGCGCAGGGCCGCTAACACACCCGGCACACGCTACAAGAACGCTAAGACAACCGCATTTCATGATTTCTCTTATATACGTCATCGAAGAACCCCTTCATCGATCATGCCCATCATTTCGTCCCTAATGCTATTCTTTTGCGCAACAGTGTACGAGGAAATTCCCAATAATTCATGCAACATCAGTCCATCTGCGGCCAAAGAAGCAACAGCCGCTCGCTCAAACTTAAGATCTCCTTGCTGCATTTCTTTCATGTGCACACGATAAGCCTCGCGCAAAGGCTGAAGCAGATGGGGCGCATGCGCAGCCGCGGCCAAAATGGCCAGGCTCATGCGATCCCTTTTCTGATCACGCTCCAGGGTCGCCATGATCCCTGCCTTTAACAAACGACCTGCCGGCTTTTTTATGGCATTCTTTTTCTCTTCCCTGTCTGCATAAAACTGTTCGATCATGCGCAAGATCATGGCCTTGAGCAGGCTTTCTTTCGTCGGGAAGTGATACATGAGCCCGCCCTTGCTGACACCGGCCTTCTTCGCGACCATGTCCAGCGACATATGCCCCGCCCCGGCCTCCATCACAACCGTTTGCGCGGCATCCAATATCTCTTTGCGGCAATTACCCTGCTTAGCCATGCTGTAAGTATACCGACTGGTCGGTATACTTGTCAAGAGGCCCGTTAAATATTTTGTAAATATTGGCGCATTGAAAAAATATCTTTCCTGAACGTAGGGGCGGACCTTGTGTCCGCCCTTGTTGGGCAACGGGCCGACACAAGGTCGGCCCCTACCAACGAAGTAGCGGTTGGTTATGAAGCGTATTTTTGTCGCACTATGAGTTACAATTCGCCATACCTCCATCAGCATAAAAACACTCTTGTGCCGGCACCACATTGGAATTATTATTAATTCTTATGACAAATAAATCTGGTATTACTCCCGGCCACAAAAAATCCCCATCGCGCAAAAGTCTACGTCTTGCTGAATATGATTATTCAACTGCTGGATATTATTTTGTAACAATATGTGTTCACGGAAAAAGATGTTTATTGGGTGAGGTCATTAAGGATGTCGTGCACTTAAACGGTGCCGGCCGAATGATCGCCTCGATCTGGCTGGATATGCCACGGCGGATTGGTCAGGTCAGCCTTGATTCATTCGTTGTGATGCCGAACCATATTCATGGGATAGTTATTTCAGAGAAAGGCATTGCATTAAGTCGTGTGATACAGGCCTTTAAATCTATAAGCACTAATGAATACATTCGCGGAGTACATCAATACGGATGGGAGAAATTTGACAGCACATTCTGGCAAAGGTCGTTTTATGATCACGTGATCCGCAACGACAAAGATCTGATTCGAGTTCAGGAATATATTGTTAACAATCCTGTGGCATGGGCTCTTGATGAGGAGAATCCAGATCAGAAAAAGCCAACCCTCGGGCGGACACAAGGTCCGCCCCTACACCAAGAATAAACATCCTCTGAACTTACTAAACAATATGTTATTCGTAACGCAGGGCTTCGATGGGATTTAATTCAGCCGCCTGAATGGCAGGACGTAAACCAAAAACGATACCCACAACGATCGAAAAGGTGGTCGCCATCACGATCGAGCTGATCGAGATCGTGGTCGCCCATCCGGCAAAAAACGATAACATCATCGCAATGCCAACGCCCAGGATCACACCCATGATCCCACCAGCAACCGTCATCAGAACAGATTCGATCAAAAATTGTGTTGTAATGTCGATCTTGCGCGCACCAATCGCCTTGCGCAGGCCGATCTCGCGTGTGCGCTCGGTGACAGACACGAGCATAATATTCATGATCCCGATACCGCCGACCAAAAGTGAAATGGCCGCGATCGATCCCAAAAGCAATGTCATGGTCTGTGTTGTGCTTTCGATCGTTGCCTGGATCTCGGCCATATTACGGATCTGAAATGAATCTTCTTTGTCCTTATCCAAATGCTGACGTTTGATGATAATAGCTTTGAGCGACGCCTGTGCCTGGTCCATCAGAGCGGGGTCCGCCACTTCAACATCGATCGAATCCACATACTGTTTACCCAAAAGCCGGTACATCGCTGTCGTAACCGGGATCACGGCCACATCATCCTCATCATTCCAGCCGGTTGCGCCTTTCTCCGGAAGAACGCCGATCACTTTAAACGCAACACGATTGATCTTGACCGTTCTGCCCACAGGATCTGTATCGGGAAAAAGTTCCCGTACCACCGTCATGCCCAAAAGAACAACACGTTCCCGCATCCTAAGTTCTTCCGCCGTAAAGAACCGGCCGGAGGTCGGCACTGAGGATCGCATCAGCGGATAATCCACCCCTGTGCCCTGAAGTTGGGTATTCCAATTCTTATCCGCAGCGACCATCTGGGCACGTCCCCGGACCGAAGCCGACACACGCTTGACCTCAGAAAGATGCGTCATCGCGTCGGCATCGTCCAGCGTAAAACGCGTGACCGCACCCGCCTCCAAAGAAACACCATGCGCCTGAGAGGATCCCGGCCTGACCATCAAAAGATTTGAACCCATCGACGAAAGCCTTTTCGCAATAGAATCTTTAGCGCCTTGCCCAAGGGCAAGCATGGCGATAACTGCGGCCACACCGATCAAAATACCGAGCATAGACAACAAAGAGCGCAAACGGTTCGCCAGAATAGAGCGAACCGACTGACGGATATGATCCGCCAACTCAGCCCGCCCCGTAGCAGAAATCTGGGGACACACACTTAATTCATGAATTAAGTGTGTGTCCCCAGATTTTCTTTGTGGCACCTTGATTTCGTCAGAAACGATCTTACCGTCGCGCATCATAATGATCCGCTTGGCATGCTCCGCCACCTCGCGCTCATGCGTGACCATAACAACAGTCTTACCCGCCGCATTAAGAGCTTTGAGGATCTCCATGATCTCAGCTTCACTCTTGGTATCCAGATTCCCCGTTGGCTCATCGGCAAAAATAATCAGCGGCTCATTAACAAGCGCGCGGGCGATCGCGATCCTCTGACGCTCACCGCCGGAAAGCTCATTGGGCTGATGTTCTGCCCTGGATGCCAACCCCACATCCTTGATCCGGTCCAATGCTTTTTGCCGCAAATGCTGTTTACCGGCATAGATCAAAGGCAAAGCTACATTATCTACGGCCGATAAACGCGGCAATAAATGGAACTGCTGAAAAACAAAACCCGCCGTCTGATTACGCATCACAGCCAATTCATCATCACTAAGAACACTGATATCTTGACCATTAAAGATGTAGGACCCGGAATCAGGACGATCAAGAAAACCTAAAATGTGCAGCATGGTCGATTTTCCGGATCCCGACGGCCCCATGATAGCGACAAACTCGCCGGCCGCGATCTTCACCGACACATCCTGCAAGGCTCTGACATCTTCACTGCCCATGCGGTATGTTTTTGTAACGTTCTTTAACTCAAGCATAGGTCCTGTCTTAACGCCCGCCCCGGGGAGGCGTTGGCATAAATGGGCTGGAAGCCGTTTTAGCCCCTTTGGAACGTTTGGATGAACTCACGTCTAATTTTAAAACGACCTTATCCTCGGGATTAAGCCCGCCCAAGACCTCAATATTATTATCATCGGAAAGACCCGTACGGATCTCTGCCCTGGCAGGCTTTTCACCATGACCCTGACTGATCCAAACAAAACTCTTACCCTGATCCTGTTTAACAACCTCAAGAGAAAGCAAAAGAACATTTTCTTTCTTATCCTGAACGATCCGCACATTAGCGCTCATGCCCGAACGGAACTCCGAAGGTACTTCTTCGGGAACAATATCAACCTGATAGATCGTCACATTATTCACCGTCTTTGACTCATAATAAATATGATCGACCTTGGCCTTAACCTGCATGTCCGCATAAGCATCAAGACCTATGACCGCGGCCTGTCCCACTTTGACCTTACCAATATCCGTCTCATCAACCTGTGCCTGAACAATAAGACGATCCGAAAGAACGATCACCGCATCGCTTGAGGTCACGGTCTGCCCCGGATTGACGGCCTTAACGATCACTTCCCCGTCAATAGGCGCGATCAAGGGCGCGGCTTTATAGATCTCTTCCCAATCCTTGAGCTTATCCTCTCCCTGCAAACGCGCGGCATCCAAAAGAGCGGCCCTCTCCGTCGAACTCATCAAAGCAAGGACATCTCCGGTCTTGACCTTCTGCCCTTCTTCAACCAAGATATTTTCTATCCGGCCCGGAATAGGCGGCTTGATCTCAAGACGATTTTGCGGCTGAACTGTTCCTGTCGCGGAAATAGACTTCTCGATCGACCCGTAAAAAGGTGAAGCGACCTTTTCTTTAACTTGCGGTGTCTTAGCCCTGCTCCACAACATCCATCCGCCGGCAAGAAACGCCACGCCTATGATCATAAAGACAATATTACGCTTATTCATCGATCGTCTCCCCTTTAGCCTGAAGCCAATTCGCTTCGGAAATGAGCGCACCCATTTTCGCCTGAAGAATCTGTTTCTGATTGCTCACCAGAGCATCTTCGATCAGTGTCCAGTCATTGAACGCAATAAGGCCTGTCGAATATTCACCTTGTGCGATCTTGGAGCGAAGCGCCGCCGCGTCCAGGAATTTTTCTTCAACCATGACCTGGGCCACATCATCCTGCCACGCGGTCCATGCCTGGGCGAGTGTAAAGATCACACCATCGCGCCCGCTGCGTTCATCCGCCTGAGCCTGCTCATACACAGCCTTGGCTCTGGCTAGAGACGCCTGATTCTGCCCCCCCTGGAACAAAGGAAATGAAACACTGATACCGGCCGACCAATCGCCCGTACGCGGAGGCCAGGTATCACCCGTTTTACCTGCGCCAACATCACCATAAATTTGAGGAAGGAAATCAGCCCTGGCCGACTTTACACCCAAACGGGCCGCTTCTTTCTGAGCTACAAATTGTTTTAAAAGTGGGGTATTATCGACGAGAACATCAAAATCAGGTTTATCCTGGTCCGCCTGCGGCACATCCATCTCACCCGACACCGCCAAAGAAACAAATTTTGAACGTCCCAATTCTTTGCTCAAGCGCCGTTGATATAATTCCAGGTTCCGCCCCGCCTGTTCGTACTCAAACTGTGCCTGGGCAAAATTCGCTTGAGCCGTCAGAAAGGCCCCTTTGTGTTCCCGTCCGGCGTCGTAACGCAATTTTACAAGATCCATATTCTTCTGACGACGAGCCACAATGTCCTGGGTCACATCCATTAATTTCTGAGCGGTCAAAAGCCCGTCATACGCTGTCTTCAAACGCAATAGGACATTGGAAGAAACGATCTGATAATTATACGAAGAACTTTTGATGTTCTCCTGGGCCGCAGCGAGGTCGTTCGCCGTCTTAAAACCGTCAAATAATAATTGCCGACCGCTGACACCATACGAGGAGGACTTGCTGCTGTCTTTCCCCTGGGTCTTACCCGTACTAAGCCCGGCGCTGGCACTTAACTGTGGAAGCGCTGTGCTGCGGGCGATCCCTTTATTCGCCTTGGCCTGATCGAGCTTGGCCCGTGCCGAAACAAGATCCGGATGTTGTGCACGCGCCTCCTTAATACAATCCTGCCATGAAAGGACCTCGTCCCCGAAAGCCAATCCACTGATGGGAACAAGCCCGAGAAATAAAAGTCCTATGCATGGCAGGATTCTTTTTATCATTACTCAGCCTTCTTCTTGCCATGGCGCTCTTTCATTTCTGCCTTCTTCTTTTCATGGAACGCCTGCAATTTTTTGTACTGTTCCGGCGTCAAGATCTCTCTGATCTTAAAGATCATACTGACGCGCCCAAGCCCCATCTTCTGTTCAAGCGCGCCGATCTCCTTGACGAGCGCCTCAGCCTTGCCGCGATTGGGCTTTTCCGCATCCAATTCCTGACGCAAAGCTTCATGTTTAGCCTTCATCTCACTGCGCGACGATTCCTGTTGTGCTTTCATCTCTTCACGGATCACCTTCATCTTCGCGCGCTGCTCCTCGGTCAATCCCAAAGACTTTTCTTCTTCTTTCCAGAACGCTTTCTCATTTTTCGGACCGTGGCCCGGGCCCATTGCTCCATGCCCCATAGGCGCACCCATGTCTTTGTCCATCGCGATCGACGGCGTTGCCAACAACAAAACCGCTGCTCCCGCTGCCATTAATACATAAACACCATGATTACTTTTCATACGCACCTCTCCTTTTTATATAACCTATAACCAATGCTCAACAACAGTCCCGTTGCCAATGCCTTCAGCGCCGGTCGCTGTGGTCATGCTATCATCCACATAAACAAGCTGCATCAACTCTTCCTTATCCGCCATGGCGATCGCTTCTTGCCGGTATAACCCTATTGGAACGATCAGGATCACACACATGGCCGCAACAATACTCCCATAAACAAACGTCGGTCTGAACCCCCAGAGCACCTCTTCAAACCAAGCGCGGATCTTTTCCCCCATAGAGAAAGGCGTCGCCTCGACTTGATCACGAACCCTGGCCCAAACATGCGCATCGGGCTGAACCGCTTCATCCGCCCCCAACGGGTCATTGACCTTATTCACGGCAGCGAAGAATTCACGGCAATGCGCACAGTCCAGCAAATGCCCTTCGATCACAGACTTCTTATCTGACGGAAGTTCATGGTCAAGAAAATCGGCCAACAACTGATCCTGGATGTCCTGACATTTCATATATCTTAGCCCCCTCCCTGTCCCTCCCCACACTCGCTTCGCTCGCGGGGGAGGGGAATTTTATACCTTTCCTGACGCCAGCAATGTTTCACGTGCACGCTTGATCCTGGATCTCACGGTATTGATATTGACATTCAATGCCCGCGCAATCTGATCATAACTCAACCCTTCCTGCGCTCTTAAAACAAGGCACATCTTCTGGTCCATGTTCAAACTTTCCAAAAGCGATGAGATCTTCGCCTCCCGATCCTCTTTCTCGATCGTATCACGCACGCCCTGGTGTGGATCCTCGGGATCAAGCCCGTCATCCCACGCAACCTCGGGATTCCTTTTGCCTTTCTTAAGCGCATTCAAAGAGCAGTTGACCGCGATACGATAGATCCATGTTTTTAACTGCGCGTTACCCTCAAACGTCTTCAAGTGCCGGTGAACCGCTACAAAAACTTCCTGCGTCACTTCTTCGGCATCTTCGACGCGACGGGTCATGCGTAGCGCCACACGGTAAACCATGCCCGCATAATGCCGGTAGATCTCTTCAAATGCCGCCATATCATTTTCTTGTGCGCGGCATATCACATCAGGCCCAAGCTCAAGCATCTTGCTCTCCGTTAAAACACTACTTAACTTTACTAACGTACATCACTTTCAATTGTTCCACTTTCGGGAACTCGGGATAAAATTCGCCCTGGGGCCCCTGAAAGCCTTCACCATCACGCTTGATCACAACCGGCTTATACCCGCCGGTAGGCAACGGAATATTAACCGTGAAAACTTCTTCCTCATTCAAGGAAAAACTCGTAGATACCGTAGCTGCTTCAACCACAACAGACGGCGGCTGAACAACCTGAAAACCCTGGGGAACACGCGTATAGTACACACCATTATAGGTGTAATAGATCACGCCGTCGATAATGACTTGATTATATTGAGGAGGTATAGAATAAACCACCACACCTGCGGGCGGAGGCACAACAATATACTTATGCTGATACGGGCGGTAAAACAACCCGGCCCCATAGTAATACTTCCCTCCTCCAAAACCGATGCTAATAGAATTAAGCGGAACCCCTAGCGTAAGCTTGCCATAGGGATATGAGCGAGAATGCGGGTAGTCGTGACGTGACCCATCCCGGTCTGAACGGGCCCAGGCCTCTGCGGGATTATAAAGAAAAAGAAGCCCTGCAAAAACCACCACTGTGACGATCTTAAACATGTTCAACATAACTGCCTCCTGCGTTTGTTTTTATCCCTTCATTTGATTAGACAACGCAGACAGACTAAAAGTTCCCTGCAACAAAAAAATATCCCCGGCAAGTTTCCTCACCGGGGATATTAACTTTATTACTGTATAACTTTTACTTCTTAACGATATATTTAAAACAATGCGCCAGATGATCTTTGGCGAATTTCTTGGTCATCAAACTGACAACAACCGCTGTCACCACCGAGATCGGCAACGCGATCAGGATCGGATCAACAACAGGCCATGGCATCGGAGCCAAGGTCGGCTTCTGAAAGATCAACTGGCAAAGGCCGATCGCCTCCGCCTCTTTCTTATGAACAAACAAGAATAAAAGAACCGTGGTCAATGACCCTACCACCATACTGCTCACAGCCCCGGCCTTGGTCATGCCTTTCCAAAAAAGAGCTCCGGCATAAGATGGCAAGAACGTGCTCGCACACAAACCAAAGAAAATAGCTGTCGCCACTGCAATAATGCCAGGCGGCATCTTATAACCCAATGTCACCGTCGCCAGGACGCCCAGCAAGATCCCGATGCGCGTGATCAAAATAGTATTCTGCGACCCCTTCCCTTTCAAGATCACCCGTTCGAACACGTCACGGCCGATCGCCGTGCCCATGGTATGAAACTGGGAACTCGATGTGGACATCGCGGCCGACAAAAGTGTCAGCATAAACACATAAACAAACCATACTGGCATCGCGCTATTGATATAAAGTGGGATGATCTTGTCAATATTCCCGCCAGCCGCTTCCATCGCGATCTTCGCAAAACGCGGATCATTAAGAAAGAACACATTCGACAAAGCACCCACGACGAACGCAACGCCCGTCATCATCAGAATGAAAATACCACCGATCATAACACCGCGATTGATCTCTTTATCACTCTTGACCATCATAAAACGCACCACAAGCTGAGGCTG
>CAJBYM010000090.1 GCA_903959815.1 Candidatus Omnitrophota bacterium | reverse complement strand
TCGCCCAGAAATGGCTCGCACCCATATTAAATTCCTAGATCAAAATTTATACTTCATCCCCGCCACATAATTTCGCCCAGGCGCAGGAAAATAATCCTTGTTCGTTCCCGACGCTGATTTAACCACATAACTGTCATACATTTCATTAAAAAGATTATTCACCCCGACATAAAGCTCCGTGCCGCTTTTCATCGTGTACGCAAGATGGCTATCCACGATCACATACGGCTTCATGCGCGCCGTAGCATTAGCCGTATCATTAATGGCGTATTGAGATCCCATATAACGTGCGGCCATATTCAACGACAAACCGCCTTTTAAGGCTACATCCACACCCATGGTCAATGCATGTAAAGGCGCCATGGGAATATTCTTGCCGTCAAAAATCCCTCCATCGAAGATCGGATCCTGATAGGTGTAATTCGTAAACACATCACATCGTGTGATGCCGTTAAACGGGATCAGTTTCGCCAGATGAAATGTCTGACCCAGGTCAATGCCCACACGACGGGTACGGTCATAATTTGAATTCTTTCCCGCGCCACCAAGGGTCGGATCCAAAAAGATCTCATTACGATTAACCGCATAAAACGGCGTAGCCTGAACATCCCACACATCGGCGAACGCATGTTTCACGCCTGCCTGATATTCCCACCCCGTCTGCTGTTTCAAATCCGTATTAAGACCACTCCAGGTGTCATACCATTCATCTGTCGCCAAAAAACGGAACGTCTGCTGAACACTGGCAAAAATATTCGAACGCTCAGCATACTCATATTTCATCCCGCCGGAGAATAAATTTTCCTGCGGAGCCTGTGCCGTGTAAAACGGAGTGTCCAAACGATCGAACATATACTTCGCACGTTCATGCCGCGCGCCGGCATTAATAAAAACCTTATCCCTCAGTTCATACTCGCTATGCATGTAAAGACCCAACTCTTTTTTCGTGATGGTCAGGTTATCCGTGCTGGCCGACATTCCCTGACCACTGCCCAAAATATGATTCTGTGCATCGCTATAATCCACACCCGCCACAAGACTAAGCTCGCGCCCAAAAACCTGCGGCATCAGTGCGTACTTTAAAGCAAAGACATCAGTCTTGATCTCCCGCTTCGTCGCTGTCGCCCCCCACACCCCATAATCGTACCAACCATACGTATCCCGATCCCGACGGGAAACATCCAGCATGATCTTGCCATGTTCAGCATCGAACGGAAGAACATCTGCCGAAACCTTCACGAAACGGTCCTTGGTATTACCATAGTCCTCAGGATGTGTCGTGCCGCGGCGCCCGTATGTTGCCAAACCGGACGAAGAGATCCCGCCCGGCAGGCCGTAATCGTCCTCATGCCATCCACCCTCAATGCCCAGCTTCACCTGGCCGTTGATATCATACGAAATGCGGCCCGTCTGATCTTTGGTCAATACCTGGCTGTTATCGCGGTAACCTTTGGTATCACTGTATTCAGAGTAAACGTCATACGACAACCTGTTCTTCCCGCCGGAGATCTCGGTGCCATATTTCTGTGCATTATAACTTCCGGCTTCAGCCGACACCACGGCCATAGGCGCGCCCATCCCTTCCTTCGTGATGATATTAATGACACCCCCCGTAGCATTATCACCATAAAGGACCGACGCCCCGCCACGGATGATCTCAATGCGCTCAACAGATCCGAGAGGCACCTGCAAAAGGTCAGCCCCGGAAATATCCACAGGATTCGTCCGACGGCCATTGACCAAGACCAGCACATTCGAGGCCGCTGTATCCCCATAACCGCGCAAATCCACAACCGTTGTTTTGGCGCTTCCCTTGTTATAAACATGGATCCCCGGCTCACGCTGCAACACGTCCGCTACTGTCCTAGCATGAGAACGCATGATCATCTCTTGCGTGATCACCGTCAAATTAGATGACGCTTTGCCGGCACCCTCGGCCATACGGCCCGGCGTGACAACAATACGCCCGAGATCCATGGCATCCTCGGCATCAGCAGATCCTGCAATCGAAATAAGAAACAAAATACATACTATAAAATTTTTCATTAATTCTCCTTAAAATAAGAATGCCCCTCGGCTGAATGAACAACCGAAGGGCATAGACCACATCTATACGCCTCGTCTGTCGTTACGCGCGACATCGATGCTTTAAATATCGAAGGGCATTCTGACTGAACAGCTGTTAAAGCCGTATCACAGTAGCGCGACTGTCCACGATTCACACGTGGTTTCCCCAAAACGATATAAAAAGAAGTTATTTATTCAACAGAACACATACCAACCGTGTTTTTCTAACCTGCGCGGCCAAAAGTTCATAACCACCAAAGAAGATCACCGCATACAACAGCGTGCTCAGAACGTACCTCTAAAAAACGGCACGGCCAAAGCATAACACGACACAAAACCTTCCCATGTCGACGGATAATACGCGAGCCAACAACCAAAATTCGTGACCACAAAGAACAGGAAGGCCGATGCCAAAGCGCCGATCATCACACGCACGACGCTCTGCGAGCGCCTGATCCATAATCCCAAACAAGAGATCAGGAGAATACTGCCCCATGTAAAAAAGATAACCGGATGAAGCCCGATGATAAAATCGCTCATCATCATAAGCGCCAAAGGTACAAGCAAAGCCTGAGAACGCTTAAGATAAACACCGCCGAAGAGAGCCAATGCCAAGACCGGTGTAAAGTTAGGCGCATGCGGCAAAAACCGTGTCACAACACCTATCAACAAAAACATCCATGCAAGAACCATGTCCTTCTCCTTTTAAGAAATTTCTGCCACAACTTCGATCTCGACCAGGCAATCCTTCGGGATCCGCGCGACCTGAAGTGTTGAACGCGCCGGGAAGTCCGACGTGAAGTATTCACTATAAACTTTATTCATGCCCGCAAAATCATTCATGTCCTTCAAGAACACCGACGC
>CAJBYM010000089.1 GCA_903959815.1 Candidatus Omnitrophota bacterium | reverse complement strand
CTTTAAAAACACCTTCTCATCATAGATCCGTTCAAGCTCAGCCGAAACTTTATGCGCTTCAAAAATAGACTGTGCCCCGCCGTAATAATGGACCTTCTTAAGGCCCTCCTTACCGACAAGAGCATCCACATATTTACACAACTTTTCATGCTCTTCCTTGGAATCAATATGGACCGCTGTCAATTCCTTGCGAAAGAAATCACGCACGACTTTCCAAATGATATCGCCTTCCTGATAAATGATCGCCGGCGCCTTCTTCTCCTTGGCGAGCTTAACGACCTTCTGCCACTTGTCGTAAACAAAACGTGCATCATTCAAAAGTTCTTCTTTATCCTGCCCCTGCGAAACGGTGCGGACAATAAACCCGCCATCCTTCACAAAATCACAGGCCCGGATGATATCACGCAACCGCTGCCTCTCCTCGGGAGATTCGATCTTTTGAGACACGCCAATATGCTTGTCATAGGGCATATAAACGACAAAACGTCCGGGGATGGACAAATGGGTTGTCAGGCGCGCGCCCTTGGTCCCAAAAGGATCTTTCTCAACCTGCACCAAAACTTCCTGCCCGGTCTTAAGCGGAATGGGCCGCTCTTTTCTACCCTGTGCGCCCTGCGCACCGCCACGACCGGAACGCCCGCGACCACGTCCGCCTTGCTGTGATTGTTCGCGCGGCGCATCGATCTTGGGTTGCTCCCCGGCAACCGGCGGCACTGCCACAGCCACACCAGGCGCAGGCTCACCTTCAGCGGGAGGCACTGAAACGCCTGCCACATCGGGCGGCGGAGCTTTTGGCTTACGATTCAAAAGTTTATCGAAGAAGCTTTGTGCTGCCGTTCCCGGACCATTGAGATTATCAAAATCCTGAACGTAGGGATGATCCGCATCGGTCAAATAAAGAAAACCGTTCTTTTCCTGACCTATATTAACGAAAGCCCCATTGATCGACGGAAGAATGGACTCGACCTTGCCTTTGTAAATATTGCCAAGGCTCGAGCGATGGCGGTCTAATTCAATATAATAATCATCAAGCCGTTTGTTCTCAACGATCGCGACGCGTCTTTCACCGTCGCCCACGTGTATGAGGATCTCTCTGGACACAGTGACTCCTTAAATTTTCTAAAATCTTTTCGTCTGTTCTTGTGTCAACCCTGCCTTCAGGATCAACGTGAACAAACGCCCCTGTTATTTCTTGTCCGCCGGTTTATCCGGGGAGAAAGTAATGATATGCGGGGTTAAAAATATCACAAGCTCGGTCTTGACCACCGTATCGTTCTTGTGCGTGAACAGCAATCCTAATATCGGGATGCTGCCCAAGAACGGAACCTTGTCGACGATCTTGGTCTTTTTATCTTTGATAAGCCCGGCGATCACAAGCGTCTCACCGTCCTTGATCATCACACTTGTCTTTGCCGACTCCGTGCTGAGGATCGGCACATCTGTTGTGTCGCCGCCCCCGAACGCAAATTTAACCGACGTTGAACTATCCATAATAATAGGTTCAATGTCCATGCTCACGGCACCCTGGCCATTCACATGAGGTGTCACATTAAATGTCAGGCCATATTCAATATATTCCCATCCCGAAATGATAAGCTTGTCCTGCGTATCGCTGTAAGTATATTTTGGCAGAGGATACTTGCTGCCCACGTTGATCTTGGCAGGCTGATTATCCAGCGTTACGATCCGGGGATTAGAAAGCACGTTGGTGTTGCTGCGGGTTTGAAGCATATCCAGCGTCGCAGCCAGATCACTAAAACTGATCGTCCCATAAGTCAGCGTTGCTGCCGCTGCCGGCGTTGTGGCGGGGAGAAATGTTGAATCCCTTTGTGTCTTCCACGGGAAAGAGGTGTCCCTAGTCGCCATAGTAGCCGTTCCACCCAACGTTACCGGCCACTTGATCCCAAGGATCTCCTGATTATTCAATTGAGTCTCAATGATCCTGGCCTCGATCAGAACTTGAGGTGTAACGGCATCCAGCTTCTTCATCACCTCTCGGAATAATGCAATATTACTTTGAATATCCGTGACAATGACGGAATTAGTCCTCTGGTCAAAGTTAATGCTACCGCGCGGCGTCTTCATCTTATCCAGGGTCTTGACAATATCTTCCGCCTTGGAGAAATTCAAAAGGAATGTTTCCGTAGACAATAATTCCTGATCTGCCAGCACCTTGGCATCTTCGCGACGTTTCTTTAAATTGTCGACCGTGGTGACCATGATCACCGTGCCTTTTTGCTCATAACTATATCCATACGTCGATAAAATAACCTCAAGGGCCTTTTGCCACGGCACATTCTTCAACTGGATATTCACAAGGCCGACCACCTCAGGCCCTGAAATGATATTGACACCGCTCTTATAAGCAAGGACTTTCAAAACGTTCTTAATATCTGCCTCGCGGAAGTCCAGCGTCACATTCCCCGCCGCATTAACATCAAATTCCATCACTGTAGGCCGTGGCTGAGGCACTGTATTTCCTGGGGTGACTTCGGCCGCCTCATCGCCTGTGGGCTGAACAACGGCATTAACGGTTGCTGACGCATCGGGGGCCTTATTCTCCAGCGCAGGCGCAGCATCATCTGCGAAAACAGGAGCACTCACAAGCACACCCGCGACCATTGCCGCGCAAAAGACAACCCAAGAAAATTTCCTCAACATTTATTCCTCCTTTTTTAACTGAAGAACAGACGTCTCAGCGCCCTTCAGAAGGATCACACGGTCCTCGGCAATGCTTTGGACCATGTAAAGCCCGATCATTTGACCCGCTTCAACAATATTACCGTTAATAATAGCGATCCGTCCGTTGCCGTCAGAAATAATGCCCTCGAGAGCCATCTCCGAAACAACAAACTCTGTCTCATAGGTAATGATCGCTCCGCCCGCTGTGACAAGCGGCAGGAACGGATCACGTGCACCATGCGGATCATAAATAAACGAGGACTCCTCAGCTCCTGCGACCGTCGCCGCAGAGGCGAAGCTTGAAAACATGAACATCAAGGCAAGGAACAAGTGTCTCATGTTCTTATTTTCCCCCGAGAATCAGAATTTTCATCTGCATCTTGACCAGATGCCGCCCCATCTGCTGCTCATCGGCCGCAATATCGATCGCTTCAAGTTGCCAGAACACATGCTCTTGCTGCAAGCGATTTAAAAAGCGGCCAAGATCATGATATCCCGCACGCGCCCGGACCAAAATGGAAAGGCTTCGATATTTCCCATCTTCATTCTGGACCAGAATAATGTCATCGCTCTTCTGAGGCACAAGCTGATCTATTTTGACACCATACTCATTCGCAAGCGTTGATATTGTTTTGAGGACCGACGGGATCGCGTCTTCCTTATGGACCATAGCCTGAAAATCATTCATCTGACGACGATTATCATCAAGGTTGACACGGAATTTAGGCAGCCGCTGTTTATTGCCCGAAAGTTCTTCAATATCCACCTTCAACTGCTTTGCCTTAGCATCTAAAGCCATGATCGATGCCACCTGAGGACGCGCGATCAAAAAAACATCTACGGCGACAACAAGTACAACAACAAAACCTAAAACCATAAAAAGATAATTCGGCGGCAACGCCTTCAATTTACCTAAAAGTTGCTGAAGATCAAAGTTCTTCATTTGCCTTTTGCCTTCAAATTAAAATCTGCGATAGAAACTGCGGTGTTCTCACGCCTTTGGATGGAATCAACGTCAACCCCCGCGAAGCTCTCTTGAATGCTAAACTTTTCTTTAAGAGATGCTACAAAATTCCCCGTCTCAACCATTTCGGTCTTCATTTTGGAAACAGAGCTCCCATAAATTGACATCGAACCTTTTTCAAAAATAATTTCCCGCAACCAAACCCCTTTTGGAACACTGTCGGAAATATCATTCAAAAGCCTGGCCCAATGAAATTGCGGAATAACAGTGATCGGACGTAAAGAATTCATTCTGGCCTGCAGGACCTTCAACTCATCAGCTACCCCATCACACGCCTTCTTATCTCCAGCCATACCATTCCAACGAACTTCCAAGATCTTATACGATGTGAGTTTATAAACAGCAACCCCCGCCAAAGCCGTATGCGCGAAGATCAGGATCCCGACCAATGCCACAAAAATACCGATAATGACTTCACCGGGAATGCCACCGAAGTCCTCGCCAACAATGCCCGCACGCTGCTTGCGCTGTTGCTCAGGGATAAAGTTGAGTTTAATCATACTCGCCAACCGCCAATCCGATCGCCGTGATCATCCGGCGGCCCTCTTTAACCAATGCATCGCGGTTAACCGTTGTCTGCAAAACCTCGGCCGGATTCCATACCACCAGAGGAATGTCAAAATGCGCTGCAAACATCGATTCCACATGTGAGGCATAAACACCATCCCCAATGAGACAGATCCGTCCGACGGGAAGTTTTCTTTCCGTAGAAAAATAATCAAATGAAAGCCGGATCTCCGCCACAAGATTGGTCAGGACAGCTTCAACGCTCTTTTGGATTTCCGCCTCATGCCCCGCCGGCGCCCCAAGGGCGCATAAGGCACGCGCCTGCGGTAAAGAAAGACCTGCGGTATTTGCTACCCGCCGGGCCACATCCGCCATGCCCATAAAAATATCGCGTGTAAAACGCGGGATACCGTCTGACATGATCATCAGGCTGGTCAAGGTTTCACCCATATCAATGAGCGCAACAGCCTTACCCCCCAGATCTTCCCTTGAACATGTCGGCGGCGGAAACGCCGCAAATGTGTTGGCAACAGCAACAGAAACAATCGTGAGCGATACAGGCTCAACTCCGCATTCTTTTAAAAGCTTCAACCGGCCTTCTACAATATCTTTTTTTACAGCCGCAACAATAACGGACATTTTCTTATCCTGCCCCTTAGGATCAAGGATAAAACAATCCGTATACACCGTCTCTTTGGGAAATGGAAAATACTTGTCAGCCTCAAGAGGAAAAGCTTTGCGCAAGTCGGAATTCGACATCCGGGGAATGTCAACATGACGGATCAACGTCCCCTTGCCACTAAGGGAAACAATGAGCGGCCGGGTACGGACCGAAGGCCCCAGCTTTTCCAAGATCTTAACAAGGGCCGCCTTCTCATCCACACCCTCGATCGGTTCCACGATCCAGCGAACAACTTCAAAACCGCCCTGCTTACGACAAAGTTCCACCGCCCGACACGCCAAAGGTCCGATGTCCAGTCCAATAACACCGGCATCGCCCTGACAACTCAGGATCAAGCGTTTGATGAATTCAAAATAAGATTCAAGGAATGGGTTCATAAGAAGCGGGCTCCCCGCAACCCTTAATATAACAAAGAAATAAGTTTGAAGAATTCTTTTTTAATATTTCTAAATAAAAGAAAAGGAGGCCTCAACGAGGCCCCCTTTAAAATACGGCAAGCATTCATCCAATTACTGGAGAACACCACCGGTTGTCATCGTGTACGTTGTTGTGCCGGATGTTCCTACCGTCACAGGCGTTGCGATGAAAGTATACGCACCGGCTGCGAATGTGCAGCTATACGTATAACCAGATAACGTCTGACCGCACGGATTCTCACTCAGGAACGGCGGCGTTGCACCCGTCAATGATGCAATCGCTCCCGGATAATTACCAGCCTGCGTGGTCGCAAAAGTCTCAGACGCGGTCGAAAGGGTGCGAAGCTTGCCCTTGGCGAGCGCATCATTAGCAGAGATCTTGGCCCTTAACAGGTTCGGAATAGCGATAGCAGCGAGAAGCGCGATAATTGCAACAACGATCATGATTTCAACAAGCGTAAAACCTTTTTTGTTTTTCATATGATTCTCCTTGGGGTTTCTAACTTCGAATGTACCGCCCGTAGGAGGAACTATAAGATTAAGGTATAATAACAGCACTCTTATCCATGTTCCTTCGTAACGGTATCATTCATTAAAAGATAAAACCTTACTGTCCTCCTTTCTTTTTATCCCGTGACCAACCTTTGTTGGACCAGGTTTTGTATTCCATCGGCGCTAATGCCATAAGTCAATGAATAGTATAGTATTATGACTTACAACACCGAACACCGTTATGGTCAAAGAGCGTAAAACTCCACTTTAAATATACCACCAAAGCCTGCACATTGTCAATCTTTAAGGCGTCGGATAAAGAGCGGCCTCTAACAATGACTTTTTCTTATCCAGATCAACCATTTGCTTGCGTAACGACTCCAACTCAAACTTCAAATCCACATTGCGCTGGGAAAGCTCATCCTGACGCGCCTGGTATTCTTTCTGGGTTTTTTCCTGGTCTGCTTTAAACCGTTCTTGCTTTTCTTCGCTGATTTTCGTTGTTGTCAGGATCTCAGACTCAAGCTTGCGGTTACGCTCTGCCATATCCTTGATCTCACTATCTAGCCGCCCGGAACGGGTATCACTATAATCCTCTGAACGCAACTTATCCAAAGTCGTCTGCATATCTGTCAACTGGACACCCAAATTCGCGAGATCCGCCTCAGCTTGAGGCAATGCCTTAGCAAAAGCATCCTGTTCCGCTTGAAGCGACACAAGTTGCTGCGGCCCTGTGGTGACAACAGCATTCATATCCTGCCATTGTTGTTTGGCCTGTTGCACCCTGTTAACAATATCAAAGAGCTGTTGTTGCAAAACACCTTGCTCCGCCTGCAAAGATGCCACCTCATCACGCGCCTTTTCAGAACTTGATCCCGGCTTATTCATGGCCGCAACATCTGCCCTCAGAACATCTGCTTTCTGCTGAAGATCCCTTTCTTCATTTTCAAGCGCTTTGAACTGAACTTGCTCTGCCGTCAAGTCATCTCGCACCTGTTTAAGGGCTCCGTCAACCTCTGCAACCTGCGCTTTCAATGCCGCAACACCACCGCTGTGACTCTGAACTTTTTGGATCTCTGCTGCTTTCTTAGCTTCAACACGCGCAGCTTCAGCTTCCAGTGAACGAAGCTCTTCCTGCAAGCTCTTGATCTTTGAACGGCTAAGCAGATTCCCAGCATTGATCTGTTCATTCTCTTTCACCAGGCGAACCACACTTTGACGCAATGTTTCAAGCGTATGGTCAAAGCTCGCCGCCGAGGATGTCTGCGCCAAAACACTGCGCACGCCCATCACCCCGAAAACCATAGCGCATACAATAACAACCCGAATAAAGAAACTCATCTTCGTGCCCCCCTCTATTGCAAAACCTGCGTCATATTAATGATCGGCAAGAACAACGCCATGACAATGAACCCGATAACAATACCCAGAAAACCAATGATCAAGGGCTCAACCATGCTCGTTAACCCTTCCACCGCTGCATCAACCTGCTCATCAAAAAATTCTGCGACTTTCAGTAGCATTTTATCCAACTGACCTGACTGCTCTCCAATAGACACCATTTTGGTTACCATGGCCGGAAAGATCTTGCTGCGCGCTAAAGGCGCCGCGATGCTTTCCCCTTCCCGCACGCTCTGGATCACATCCTCAATGACCTTTTCAAGAACACGATTGCCGATGGTCTTGCGCACAATATCTAATCCGTCCAAAATAGGAACACCGCTCTGAATAAGGACGGAAAGCGTACGGCAAAACCGGCTGACCGCGACCTTGCAAATAAGCGGGCCGAACACGGGCATCTTCAACTTCCATCCATCGATCTGAAAGGCACCGGCATCTGTCTTTTTATAAGAAATAAATGCAAAAATAAGCCCCGCGATGCCCACAACCACAAAAACAAACTGCTTTTGCATCAGATCACTAAAATCCAGCAAAGCCTGTGTCATCGGCGGCAGATCTTTACCTAAAGATCCGTAAATATTCTTAAATGTCGGAACCACCTTTATAATAAGGACGGTTGTAACAATACCGGCCATGCCCACGATCACACACGGATAGACCATGGCCGATCCGACTTTGCGCTTAAGCTTATCAGACTTCTCCATGTAGGACGAAAGACGCTCCAGAACCGTTGTCAAAACTCCGCCGGTTTCACCCACCCGGATCATATTAACAAAAAGATTATTAAAAACCCTGGGATGCTTGGCAAAAGCCGCAGACAAGCTCATGCCCAAACGGATATCTTCACGCACCTGAACAAGGATTCTTTTAAATACAGGATTTGACGCCTGCTCCTCAAGAGCGATCATGGTCTGAAGGATCGGAATGCCCGCATCCACCATGGTTGCCATTTGACGTGAAAACAAGATAATGTCCTCCGGCTTGACCGAACCGCCTTTATCATTCTTCATCCCCAGCATGGCCCCAGACTTCTTTTCTTCGTCCACGGAAATGATCAGCAATTTCTTGCGGCGCAGATCTTCAATGGCGGCATTAAGATCATTGGCCTCGATCTTGCCTGAGACCATACGTGCTTCCTGATCTTTTGCAGAATAACGAAATGTAGGCATTAGAACTTATCTCCGGATAAAGGATAAAGGCGTGACAGTGCCTGATCTATTTCTGAACGGGTCGAAATGAATGTGGCAATGCGGCAACCTGTTAATAATTCAACCTCACGGCGCATCTTCTCATCCAGCGGATTTTGCATGACAACACTGAGAATATTTCCGATCCTGTCGAGCGGGATCAGCCTGTCCCGTCGAGCTATATCCGCAGGAATAAGCCGCGCCACATCTTTATCAATGATATGTTTGGTCACCGCGATATAGGGCAAATTGCATTGAACCACAAGAGCAGTAACAATATCGATCTCTGTGACATAACCCAAATTGGTCAAAACTTCACCCAGATAAGGACGGGCTGGATCTCCTTGTTGGACGGCCAGCGCCTGGCGCAGCTGGATGGATGTGATAGCACCTCGCTCAACAAGGATCTCACCGATCAAACGACGATCATGACAATGTTGCCCCATTTTGCCTCCTTCACCTGAAACCAACATCTTACTTATTATATAGAGCCAACGGGCCTGCACACAACAAAAAGGAAATATTATTTAGAATCTTATACTACGAAGATCCGGATTTATTCCTCCTCGGCAGCTGCAACGCGAAGAACCTCGGCCACAGTCGTTTGCCCCTGGGCCAAACGCTCAAGCGCATCATCCCAGAGCGTACGCATCCCCTGTTTTTCACGGGCATACTGCTTGATGTCATCCGATGACTTGCCTTCAAGGATCATCTCGCGCACAGGATCATCCACAATCAAAATCTCGGTCAGGCCAAACCGCCCCCGATACCCAGTGCCGCGGCAACGGTCACAGCCCCGTCCTTCATAGAATTTTGTTTTAAGGTCTAGGTGCCCGTCTAAACGCTTGAGCGCATCTGCTGGAACCTCGATCTCTCGCTTACAATGCGCACAGATCTTGCGTGCCAAACGCTGGGCACAAACCATCAACAAGCTCGATGAAACAAGAAAAGGCTCAACATCCATATCCACAAGACGGGTCAGGGCGCCGGCCGCATCATTGGTATGCAAGGTTGAAAAAACCAGCTGACCCGTCAATGACGCCTTGATCGCGATATCTGCCGTTTCATTGTCACGGATCTCACCGACCATCACAATATCCGGACTCTGACGCAAGATCGACTTTAAACCGGCCGCGAATGTCAGTCCAATATCTGACTTGACCGCGATCTGGGTCAATCCCTCGACGAGATACTCCACAGGATCTTCAACCGTGATGATATTCTTATCAACCGTATTAAGCTGGCTGATCATCGAGTAAAGCGTGGTCGATTTGCCGCTTCCCGTCGGCCCGGTAACAAGGATCATGCCATACGGTTTTTGCATGTATTCATTGATGACCCCCACGGCACGCGGCGAAAAACCCAGCTGTTCAAGCCCGATGGAAAGATTGGCCTTATCCAAAAGACGCATGACGATCTTAGGACCATAACATGTCGGAAGAATGGACACGCGAAAATCCACTTCCTTACCCGAAACACGCATTTTAAAACGTCCGTCCTGCGGGACCTGGGTCTGGGTAATGTCCATCCGTGCCATGATCTTGATACGGACAACGACCGCGCCACGACTCTCGCGCGGCACATCCAGAATATCCTGCAAAACACCGTCGATGCGGTAACGTACCCGCATGTCTGTCTCGGTTGACTCCATGTGAATATCGGACGCACGTTGACGAAGGGCTTCCTTGATGACCAGGTTAACCATGCGGATGATCGGCGGCTGCCCGCTCGTATCCATATCCGCATTGGTATCTTCCTTCTCATCGGTCACAAACTCAAAATCACCGACATCAATATTCTTGCTGACTTCAGCTACTGTCGTCTGGATCTCAGTGTTATACATTTTCTCGATGGTGTCAGCGACCTGCGTAGGTGGCGCCATGACAATGTCAATGCGCTTGCCGGTAAAGTCCCTCAGATCATCGATCCCTGATACGTTAAACGGATCCGCCAAAGCCACCGTGATCCCGTCACCGAATGCCGCCAAAGGAACAAATTGATACTGCCGTGCAATGCGTTCAGGCACAAAATCTTTCAGGCTCTCATCGATCTTGAAATGCCTCAGATCGATCGACGGGATCTGAAGCTCATCAACGATCAGGCGAGAATATTCTTCTTCCCGCAAAAGCCCCTTTTCAATGAGCATATGACCAACAGACCCCCCCTGACGCTGCTGACTCTCCAGCGCAGCATCCAGATCAGCCTGGGTCACACCCGGACACTTTAAAAGCGCCGCTATGATCTTATCTTGGATCGTTTCCATAGGACCCTTTATTTCATACCTTCATCCACAGCCGTCACACGCACCACCTCTTCCAACGTCGTCAATCCCTTAGCAGCCTTAACCACCGCATCTTCACGCAATGTCAGCATGCCTTCACGCCGCGCCTTGGCCTTGATCTCGATCTCACCCGCACGGCTCAAAATAAGTTTCTTGATCCCCGGCGTCAGCACCAAAACTTCATTGATGCCCATACGCCCGCTATAGCCACTATTAAGACATTTTCCGCAACCCTTACCCCGGAAAAAGATCAGATCTTTCTTCGGAAGCAATATCCCAATGCCCATCTTATCGTAAAGAGCCTGGGGGATCTTAACCTCCTGTTTACACGCCGGGCAAACACGCCGCAAAAGGCGCTGCGAAATGATGCTGTTGACCGCTGAACAGATCAAGAACGGCTCAATGCCCATGTTGATCATGCGCACAATAGAACCTGCGGCGGTGGTCGTATGCAGCGAACTTAAGACCAAATGCCCGGTCAACGCCGCCTTAACCGCAATATCCAGCGTCTCACTGTCACGGATCTCACCGATCATAATGACATCAGGATCCTGGCGCAGGATCGAACGCAGTGTGGCCGTGAACGTAAGGCCAACCTCAAAACGGATATTGACCTGATTAAGCCCCTTCATCTGATACTCGACAGGATCTTCAACCGTTACAATATTCTTCCCCGGCGTATCAATGAATTTCAAGACCGAATACAGGGTTGTCGTCTTGCCGCTTCCCGTCGGACCACATGCCAGGACCATGCCATGAGGACGCGTACACGACGCTTTAAGCCTCGCCAGCGGTTCAATCTCAAACCCTAACTTTTCAATATCCACACGATCAAGATTCTTATCCAGCACACGCAACACGATCTTCTCGCCATGAGCCGTCGGAAGAACGCTCACACGAAAATCAACTTCCTTGCCACCTTCCAATACCGTCTTGAAACGTCCGTCCTGAGGCAAGCGGTGTTCAGAAATATCAAGGTTCGAAATGACCTTAATGCGTGATACGATCGGAAAATGCAGGGCCTTGGCCATGCGGTCGATCTCACGCAAGACACCGTCAACACGATAACGGATACGCACATGCTTTTCCATGGGCTCAATGAACACGTCACTCGCTTTGCAAACAACCGCCTGACGGATGATCGTGGTCATCAGGCGCAGGATCGGCGCATCTTCGGTCAAATTATCCATGTGCGAAACTTCTGAACGGATCAAGCTCTCACTGACAAGCTCAAGATCTTCCGCATCCTTGATATCCTGCTTGATCTTTTCAAAAGAATCTTCGCTCTTGGGCGCCGCATGCTGTTCCAGGGCATCCTGAATATCTTTGGCGCGGCTAACAAAAGGCGTGACATTAAGGCCAGTCAATTGTTTGATATTATCCAGAACAAAAACATTCGACGGATCGGCCATGGCCAAAGAAAGACTGTCCCCAATACGCGCCACAGGAAGGATCTGATTCTTCTTTAAAACATCAAGGGGGATCAACGCTAACACGGCGGGATCGATCTTGAACCTGGAAACGTTCATCATCGGCAGGTCCAGACCTTCACTCAACAAAGACGCCAGGGTCTCTTCATCGACAAAGCCCATACGGACAAGGATCTGAGATAAACCCTCTTCCGACGAAGCCTGCTCCTCCAACACCCGATCAAAGTCCTCAGGACTGAGGATCTTCTCACGCAGGAGGATCTCTTTGACACGTTCTTTGAGTGTTGCCATTAGGCTGAACCGTAATACCGCTTGATGGCGCTTCGAATATCACTGACCGTACTCACAAAAGCCTGCACCGTGCAGCCTGACAAAAGTTCAACGTCTTCAACAGCCTTGACATTGAGCGGATTAGCCATGGCGAGCGTCAGGTTCTTGCCGATCTTGTCGATCGGGATAAGGCAGAATTGTTCACAGATATTCCCGGGAATTGAGGAAAGGACTTCCGGATCGATCTCATAATTGGCCAAAGGAAGATACGGAAACCCGTACTGGCATGTCAGCGCCTGGGCGATGTCTTCTTCCGTCGCATGGCCGAGCAGAATAAGGGCCTCTCCAAAAAGAACACCCTTATTGCTCTTTTGATACTCCAAGGCAGCATCCAACTGCACACGGCCGATAACACCGCGCTCGATCAGAAGCTCACCTAAATGTTTATTGGAAGCTCGTTCAAATCTCATAGGTATCAATATATATCAATAATTGAATTTTTACTATAACGAAGACAAAATTATAAGGTTGAACGGCGCTGATGACTCAAATTAAGCAAAAAACCCATCATGATCGCAAAAACAAGGAAAGATGTGCGGCCATAACTCACAAAAGGAAGCGTGATCCCCACCACAGGGCTAAGCCCCATGGTCATGCTCATATTAATAACAACCTGAAGCGTAAGGATCGACACGATACCCACAGCGACCAAATATCCAAATTTATCTTTAACCCTTCCCGCGATGACAATCCCGGTATAAATCAGAATAAAATAACATCCCAGCAAAAAGATAGTTCCCAGAAATCCCCACTCCTCACCGATAACAGCAAAAATAAAATCTGTATGCCGTTCAGGAAGAAAATTAAGTTGATTTTGCGTCCCGGCCAACCAGCCTTTCCCAAAGATCTGCCCCGAACCAATGGCAATGCGCGACTGAATGATCGTATAACCTGCCCCCAAAGGGTCGATATTAGGATTTAAAAAAACAAGAAGGCGGTCTTTTTGATAAGGCTTAAGGATATGCCAGGCAAAGGGAACAATGAGCATGCACACACCCACGAACCAGGCAAACGGCTTGAAGTCGATCCCACTGGCATAAACCATGACAAAGAAAATCCCGAAAACAAGGATCGCTGTCCCCAGATCAGGTTGTTTAAAAATAAATGCAAGACTGAGCATCACTAAGAAAAGCGGATAAAGGAGGTCGCGCCCTAGCGCATAAAAAGAACTGCGAACATCAAAAGAAAGTTTAAGGTTACGCTTGCTGAAATACCGCCCGAGCATAAGAATGACCGCAATCTTGGAAACTTCCGACGGTTGAAACGTGATCCCCGCAACATTGAACCAGCGCGTCGCGCCCAAAGCGGATCTCCCGGCGATCAATACAAAGATCAGCAAAAGCACACTGATCAGATAAAAAGGATACGCTGTATCGTAGAACACCCTGTAATTAATACGACTCAGGAAGAACATGACCACGACCGCAAGGAGAGCGCAACCCAACTGATCATAGAAAACTTGTCCGGTCACACGGAAGTTTTCATAAGAAGCACTATAAAGAGTCACGAGCCCGACGGACATGATGAGCAGTGTCGCAATCCAGATCGTACGCGCCTCGGAAGAAAGCCTCATGGAAATCCTTAGGTTCTACTGACTCTTCTGCCAGGGCCAAGGGCATTCGTAACGGCAGGCAATCTCGGGATAAGGCGTCTTGACACGCTTCATGCACGCGATTTTACAACGACAGATATCAATGATCGGAACAGCCAGGATCAGAAGAAGCAAAACCCCCAGAAGAACCCTTTTCTGACGATCAGACATAAAAGATTTCTTGTCGGCCTTGACCTGTTTTGAAGCTTTTCTACGTTCCCTGTTTTCTTTGCGCGCCATTTTATTTCTCCTTCTCTCCAAATACTTCAGCCGTAAAAATCTCAAGCCTTGTGGCCGGGTCTTTCCAGCAATCCGGCGGAAGACCTGCCTTTTGAGAACACAACTCCGACAAAAAACGCTCCTTGGTCCATCCTGTTTCGGTCGCGACCTGCGGTAAAAAAACTCCACCTTGTACCCCGCGGCGAACAATCACCCCGTGTTGACCCATGCTTATCTCATCCGCACTTTTGATCCCACGCGGCTTGGAAAGGACCGATACTTCAACATGAATATCCGTAAGTTCACCTGACGTAACAGGCGTGAAACGCGGATCATCGCTGGCCGCAGCCACGGCCATATCCCGCACCGTCTTGAATAAAGGCCCCTCACCCATGATATGTCCAATGCATCCGCGCAAATTCCCTTGCTTGGTCAACGTCACAAAAGCGCCCTCTTCCTGCAAAAGCCGCATATCCTTCTCATCGAAATCCAGCACCTTGCCCGTTTTAACAAACGTGTCTACCGTCGTTCGCGCGATCTCCAAAAGGCGCTTCTTTTGCGTCGCCGTCAAAGGAAGAACACCTTGTTGCGCGACATTCACAGGGTCCCTGTAAAAAATAATCGACGCATACCCCACAACACGCGACCCATCACCCGTAACATCAGCAGATGTGGCGTGTTTCAAAACCTTCACATGTCCGTAACCAAGCTCTTTCGCATAAAGCATTGCCGTTGTCACAACATGAAATCCATCAACTTCCATGTCGCCATCCATATGCCCTTTCCACAAACCCTCCACATCAAATTTCTCGATCGCGTCCAACCCTCGACGGTCAATGCGGTTGGCATCCTCCAGCGCATGAAAATGCGACTGGTCAACACTGACATCAACCAGCACATCCTGCCGGTCTCCCACAGCCTGGGCCAAGGCAAAAGCCACTGCCTTGATCATTTTAGGATCCGGAGGATAGCCCATAATGATCGGCACGATCCTGGCCTGAGGAAAAGTCTTTTGAATAAAAGGGATCTGGGTCTCAACAGAATTTTCAGGAGCTTCAGTCGTGCCTTCAAAAACATCTTTGCGAAATGTAAAAAGTTTATCCATGGCCATGATCTTGGCCGCAAGATCAGCATCAACAGCCACCGATCCTAAAGGCGTGATAAACGCGCCCTTGGGCCAAATGGCAGCGCCTTGAAAAGAAAAATGATGTGTCGGAGCGAGAATGATCACAGTCGAAACTTTTTTAGCTTGAGCTGCCTTGAAGCCATACGCCGCAACAGGGCCGGAAAAAGGATACCCGGCATGGGGCGAAACGATCAGCGCAATGTCCCCGGCCAAAGGCATATCTTTGCGACGGGCAACACCGGTAAAGAATCCATCCAGCATGCCCACAAGCTCAGCCTTATGGCCAGGATACCAGCTTCCCGCAAGCCGGGCCTCTTTAATATTCTCTTGTGCATGGGCAAAGGGTTGGATCATGGGCAATATAATGAATAAACCTAAGAAAAGAATGCACGTCTTCATACTGACGTTTTATCGTAAAACTGATCCAGGCTGAAACGGCGCACAGCCGAGATATTCTGCAAGAACAGCATGGCACTGAGAAAGATCGTCACATCCAAAATGATCACCCCGTGCAACGGAAGATGAACAAGATTTCCAAAACAGCCACAACTATCAATGGGAAGTTTTCTAATGATAGCCTGAATGACCACCATGATAAGCGATCCGGACATACATGCCAAAATCAGAACGGTCGGACGTAACCATAAACCCAGGGCCAGAAAAAGACCGATCACAAGCTCGATCCATGGAAAAACAACCGCGACGATCCCGGCCAACACATCCGGGAAAACCGCGTAAGCCTGCAACACATATAAAAAATTCTCAGACGGGCTTATCAATTTCTCAAAACCCGAAACAATAAAAATCAGCGCAATGACCAACCTGAGAACAAACAACATACTTTAAACTCCTGTCACTTCAAAGCGTCTTTAAGCGCTGCCTGAAAATTAGGCGCACCCACCACCATCTTCCCGTTCACAAAAAACGTCGGTGTCGCATTAACGCCGCGCGAATTCCCTTCCTTGACATCTTCTTCAATCTTTAATTCCGTCGCCTGATCGGACATGCAGCGCATCATCTTCTTGTCATCCAGGCCAACCCCCCTGGCCAGGCTCAAAAAATAATCTGTCGGATCCTTGGCTAAACTCCAAACCTTTTGTGTGCGAAAAAGCATGTCCTGCATAGGCCAGAATTTATTCTGTGCCAGCGCACATTGCGCAGCCACAGCAGCCCGACGGGCATGTGCGTGCATGGCCAATGGAAAATATTTAAGCTCCAGAAAGATCTTGGAACTTTCCTTCTTGATTTCCTCATGTAAGACCATCGACGCAGCCGCACAAGCAGGACACTGGAAATCCGTGAACTCCTCGATCTTCACCGGAGCATTAACCACCCCAAAGGTCTTACCTAAAACCACAGGCCTTTTGGCTTCAGATGCCTGCAACATCAGCACTCCTTTGGCGCCACAGACCATCACAACCATGCCTAGAACAATGGCAATCGTCGATCCCACCTTCGTCAATTTCACAGTAGCCTTTCTTATCCGAGCTGGGGGCCTGCCGTTACAAGCGCTTTAGCAGCCGGATCATCCTCGAATTTCTTGAAATTCTTGACAAATGACTCCGCCAGTTTACGGCAAACCATATCGTATTCATTCTTATCTGCCCAAGCATTACGAGGATTGAGCAACTTGGGATCAACACCTTTAACCGCCTTGGGGATCTCAACATTAAACATAGGCATTCTCTCAAACTCACCATGATCGATCTCGCCACTCAGGATCGCATCAATGATAGCGCGCGTTTGAACAATATCCATGCGATAACCAACGCCATATTTACCCGCCACCCAACCCGTATTCACAGCATATGCACTCGCACCATGTTGGGCCATCTTATCAGCGAGGATCCTGGCATAACGGATCGGATGCAGCGAAAGAAAAGCCTGTCCAAAACATGAAGAAAATGTGGCTTGCGGTTCCGTCACCCCAAGCTCAGTGCCTGCAAGCTTGGCCGTATAACCACTCAAAAAATGGTACATGGCCTGCTCTTTGGTCAAACGTACAACCGGAGGAAGAACGCCATACGCATCACAGGAAAGAAACACAATGCGCCGCGGATGGCCTCCTTTAGAAACAGGCTTCACAATATTATGAATGTGATCGATCGGATAGGATACCCGAGTATTCTCTGTCTTGGCCTCGGACTTAAAATCAATCCGCCCCTCGGCATCAATGACAATATTCTCCAAAAGCGCATTGCGTTTGATCGCATGATAAATATCAGGCTCTTTTTCTTTGGAAAGGTTGATGCATTTCGCATAGCATCCGCCCTCAAAATTAAATACTCCTTCATCATCCCATCCATGCTCATCATCACCAATGAGTCGGCGCTTGGGATCCGCCGACAATGTCGTCTTGCCGGTGCCAGAAAGACCGAAAAACAACGCCGTATCTCCTTTGTCGCCCATATTAGCCGAACAATGGAACGAACCCACACCCTTAAGTGGAAGAAAATAATTCATGATCGTAAAAATACCCTTCTTGATCTCACCGCCATACCAGGTGCCGCCAATACACGTCATGCGCTCACCGATATTGAATGCGCCGAAAGCCTCGGAATTCATTCCGAACTTCTTGAAATCCACGCAAGATGTCTTGCAAGCATGCAAAATGGTCCAGTCAGGCTTAAAGCTTTTCAGTTCTTCTTCCGTCGGACGAATGAACATGTTCTTGAAAAAATGTGCCATCCACGCCACTTCCGTGACCAGGCGAACACAAATGCGTGTTTCTTTGTTCGTCCCGCAAAAGCCGTCCATCACATAAACGCTCTTGCCGGAAAGCTGCTTGATCGCAAGTCCCTTCAAATGGGCCCAGACCTCCGGAGAAAGCCGGCGGTTATCAGACCCGTTATCAGGCGTAGACCACCATACATGGGCCGAAGATGACGGCTCATCAATGAAATATTTATCCTTGGGAGACCTTCCCGTGTGTTTGCCCGTGTCAACGCTCAAAGCCCCCAGCTCGGTCATAACCGAACGTTCCAAACCCGTCAAGGACGGATCAGTCTCAAGGCGAAAGAATTCATCAAAAGAAAGATTGTAGGACACGTTTTGAACTTCGGTGATCCCTAAACGGAGAAGATCATCTTTCAACATGGAGCCCCCTTTATACATGTTTAGTTTTGCAAATATTGTCTGATCTTTGCCAGAACTGTCTGCGGTGCGCACGGCTTGATGAGATATTCCTTTACCCCTTCAGCCGTAAAAATATCCCCCATATCTTCATTGGAGGTCAAAACAAAGATAGGAATGTTCTGCGCGCCTTCGATCTTGCGCAGTTCAAAAAGGAATGCATACCCGTGGATCTTGGGCATCTGGATATCAAGGATAATAAGGTCCGGATTGGCTTCCTGGACTTTCTTCAATGCCTCAGCCCCGTCATAAGCCAAGACCGTCTGGTAGCCTTCCTTTTCAAGGGTTTGCCCCAAAACACGAACAAGGGTAGGATCATCATCAACGATCAAAATGGTCTTGGACACAAGGCTCCTTAACGAACAGAGGGCACAGGCCCAATGCTCAATTCAGCTACGATCCGCTTGGCACCCTTGATCCAGAAATCGATCTCATACTTTTCTGTTTCATCCGAGGCAAACGCGATCCCGTTAACAGCTGTATTCAGATAACTTTCAAAATGGGACATCTGCAAATGCACAAATCCCATATCGTAGATCTCTTTAACAAAAGAACCGGCGATCAGATTGGTCAACGTGCCGCAGGCATCAAGAATCGCGGCATCATCATCCTCATCGATGCGAGGATAATCAAAGCTCCACATCAAGCGCGCGATCTCATCCACTTCAATAAAGATAATAAGCACACCCAAAGGTTTATCCGCCTCGAGGTTCGCGATATCTGAATAAAATTTAACAGCGGATAAAACCGTGCGCGCATTAAACTTTTCCATCCCGTCGACGCGCATGCGTTGATGAAAAGAAACCACTGGCTTCAAGCGCATCACAGGATCACGGGAAAGATCATAATCACCCTTGGTCTGAACCATGCTGCGCACGGCATGCGCAAGAATGAACGCGAGGCCTTTCAAATTATCAGGAGAAGCAGCAGATGTCTTAGGCATTGAATTGCACGTAAGGCCGGATGACAGCGAGCAGCTGATCAGGCTTGAAAGGTTTAATAACATAGCCTGCCAACTTCGGATTGGCAGTATACGCCACCTGCTTGCTCTCTTCGGATGCGGATGCGGTCACCATGATGATCGGAAGATCCGCCGTCACCGGGACGCTCACAAGCCCCTGCATAACTTCGATCCCTGTCATCTTGGGCATCTGATAATCCAGAAAGATCAACGCAATATCGCCGAGATTCTCGGCAATAAGGCCCAAGCCAGCCTCTCCATTATCTGCCTGCAGGATCTCGTTCTTCACACCCGCATTGATAAGAGACTTGGACAAAAGCTTCCTATCTAAAAGTGAATCGTCAACAATGATGATTTTCATTTTAAAGGCCTAAATATTACTTGTTACTCTCGTCCATCGCATCGCCGGTCAAAGCGCCACCCGCCGCACCAACACCGCCACCGATCAAAGCGCCTTCAACCCCATGACCATTTTGATAACCAATGATCCCACCAAGAGCTGCGCCAGCAATGCCGCCTATCGTCGCTCCCTTTTGAGTTCCCGTACATCCGATCAAAGCCAATGAGGCCAATAAAACAATGCCTACTTTCTTCATAACCCGGCTCCTTTTAAAATCATTTAAAAATGTAGTGATATTATAAACAATGTCATCATATTGGCAAAGATTATTTGTCTCGAATTTTTCAATAAAAAGATCCGCCTTTTACTGCAAAGAACGCCGAACAAAGAAATACGTCTGCCCAGCCTTCAAGAGAACGTCTCCTTTATCCTCACTGGCGACCATAAACCCATTGACATCAACATCTTCGATGCTCACACGATATGTTCCAACAGGGACCTGGATCCGTGCCACTCGCACTTGAGCGGGTAAAGACTGCCAGCTGCGAAGATCTGCCTGTTCCGTATAAATGTTATAAAGATTAGAAAAGATACCAAACAGCTCGGCCGCGACACGACCATGCTTTTTTTCGATCACATCCTTCTGGTTGCGCTCAACCAGATATTTAAGCGCCGGACGAATCACGGATTTCGATAGTGTCAGTGCCTTACGGGCCTCAAGGTCCTTTTCAGCAAGCTCTTCAATATCAGCCCCAAGCTCCGTATCAACCCGAAGCACGGGGCCCGGCCTGCCTTGAACAACAAAATGGGAACCTCGCACCGCATACAAACGACGAACAAATTTCGGAAATGCGATCTTGGCCACAAACTCCATATCAACCGGGACAGGGATGATCTCGGCGACCCTGACCGGCGAGAAACCAACCGCCTCCAATAAATACACCGTTGCTGTATCAGGCCGCTCATCTTCAATGCGCACATCAGAAAAACGCCGGCGATATTCTCCCGCATCTGGATCATGAAATCTTTCCGCCATGCGGATCAATCTGTTTTTCAAAACACGCGGAACATACTGTCCGTTATAATACGAATCATAAACTGTCAGCGCTTGCTTATACGCGATCAGCGCATCGTTAAGATCATCCCCGGTGCCAGCCGCTTCATAAAGAATGCCGCACAACAAACGGGCAAACCCATTGTCCTCAAAACGGTGTTTATCCTGGCCATACACGCCAGCCACAACAGGAAACTTGGAATCCAGATCACGGGCCTCAACCAGCGCTTCATTCAAATTGTTCATCTGAAGATAATTCAAAGACTGGAACACATTCATAAGGACGCGCTCATACTCCGGAGCGCGATAAGGGGCCCTGTTATCATTAACCACCCAGGTCGAAGCTTCATTGGTCACAGAGCGAGTATAAAGCTCTTCCTGTCTCAGCTTGGCTTTTTCCAGAGAAACGACGCTCGATGAAAAATCCCCGGTCAATTGTAAAACAAGCGCACGATCAAGATGATAAAGGACGTAATTCCCTGTGCCGTAATCCGACGCCTGTGCTGTGATCTTTTCTGCCGCAAGCGCAGACTGACCTGCCACAATAAGCCCATTGATCTTCGGCTGCAGCGCCGGAGAGCTGACCGACGCACAAGAAGACAGGCCTAAACACGTGAGCATAAAAATTAAGGAACGCCCCACGGCGTTCCTTATCGCGATACAAGGCTTAAACATATGTCCTACATCGAATATTTCGGCCGTTTGACAACCTTCTTGATCTTCTTTTGTCCGATCCAAACCTTTTCATTCGTCGTCAAATTCACAAGTTCCAGATTCACCTGGAACATAATGACATACTGACCACGCGTTTCATCCTTGACCGAATTAAGACTACCCTGAAGCATGTAATCTGCACCTGTCTCCTGGACCAGCTTCGCCCGTGTTTCAACAGAAGAATTCTCTTGTTGATCAGCCCGCTCCGCACGCACGTCGATGCGCTCACCCTTGGCCGCCACGAACTTAACCTTACCCGAATTCACAAGAGCCATTTCAAGATCTTCAATGAAAACATGAGAATTGATATGCTCCTGGCTGCGGTTGGTGACCGTCCCCACGATCACCACAGGGTCGCGTCCTTTTTCTTTGTTAAATTGCCCCACCCATCTTCCTTCTGTACAACCTTTAACCACCTCTTCCGCCACCATGCGGGCATCGGTATCATTCCAGCGCCCAGAAAGATCGACCACATCTTTGGTATCCTTACGGATAACCTCGGTGGCACAACCCGTCAAACCCAGAACAGCAAAACTTAAAATGATGATCCATGTTCTTGCCATATGATCCCCTATGATTATTCGGCCACAATAATGCCGCTCTTAAAATCTTTATTCACAGACTCCAGGCTTTTTTGAGCCTCTAGCTCTGTAACAAAAGACCCTACACGCACGCGATAAAAAACCCCGCGAGGCCCAAGATCGCTCATCATCACATACGCCGGATATCCTTTATCCTTTAATTGCTTAAGGGCGGCATCAGCACGCACTTTATCTTTAAAAGAAAAAACCTGAACAGCGAATGCCGTCTTCACGCGCGTCGTCTTGGGCTGTTCAACCATAGCGGCAGATGATTTGATCGCCGCAATCTTTTGCATATCAGCCTCGGTATGATCAGGCTTGATCGCATCCGCCTGTGAAACCGCTGCCGGTGAAGACTGATCTTTGGGTGTGTTCTTCATGAAAGAAAGCGCAATGAGAACCCCCGCAATGCCCACAATAACAACAATAAGCCATGTTTCATTCTTAGCCGCCATGAATGCCTCCTTAAAAATTTTTCTACAAAAAACTTTTAACTCCCAAACGCCATAAGAGCCCTGCAGGATGCCGGGCGAATGGAAGTTTCATTAATAATAAAATCAATTAGACGCTATTGTATCCTGTTTACCAAGAACCCTCAATAAAAATATATCCATCACACGCCCTGCTTCGGAAATTTACCTTTAAGCGCATTCTCAACCAGGACTTTAATATCATCGCTGAAATCCTTACTCAACATCCACGAAAGATACCCGGGATCTTTTTTTACGATCTCACGTAAACTTTCCTTCTTCGCATACTTTCCAAACATCATATACAACTCACCATTCCACCAGCGAAAACGCCTATCCGCATCAAAGAAATCCGGCTGCTCCCGGTACTGAAATTGACCCAGAACTTCAATCGACATATCACCGGCGCCATAACGTTCAACCTGGGCTTTAAGCACCTCCAGCGTAGCTTCTGTATCCGCGAGTGCCCCATGAGCCCCTTGCAAAGGCTTGCCGCAATAAAGGGCATAAGCAGCTGTCAAATCCCTTTTTTCATTCAAATGAAATACTTTCTGGGCATCATAGACCTTAAGCCCAACAGAAGAAAAAGGAATGCCCGCGTCATTGAGCTCGCGTTCTAACAAAGGCAGATCAAACTTATCAACATTGAATCCACCCAGGTCTGCGCCTTCCATGAAAGCCAGAACATCCTTGGCAATAACTTTAAAAACAGGCGCACCCTCAACATCCTTATCCGTAATACCCGTCAACTGTTGGACCACAAGAGGAATGGGCATCAAAGGATTCACACGTGAATGAAAAACTTGTTTTTCACCCGATGGAAGAAGTTTGACCATGGCGATCTCAATGATGCGATCTTTCTCGATCCAGGTCCCTGTCGTTTCAAGATCAAAAATAATAAAAGGATGTGTGATTTTCATAAAGGACTATTGTTCCTCAAGCTCAGATTCAAGCTCCTTAAAAAGTTCGATCGCCTTATTGACGATCTTCGCAGGGATCAGCTTGAGTGTTTCCGCATCTTTTTTAAATGCATGGATCGCATTTAGAAAACGCTTCACCGTCGCCGTATGCCGCTTCTGACGCTCTTCATCAGGATCAACGTGCTTGCGCTGCTTGATCAAAGCGGTCAGTTCTTTTCGAACAATAGCCGCGCCTTTGCCACTGTCCATAACACCCTTGCGCAGTTCCAAATAATCGTCTTTGGTCAGATCCTTATTATTACGCGCCTGTCGAAGCACATTGACCGCTTCAAATTCAGGCATAACGCTAGGCTCGCGCTCTTCAAAGAAATTCGCGTGCAAACACTGCGGCTCCTGCTGTTCCACAAAAGCATACGTTTTAACCAGCTTGATCGCCATCGGCTTTTTAATGCCCACCTCACGCTCAACATAATTCTCAAAGTTATCATAGCCCCAGTATTCATAAAGCTTGTCGCGGTGCACGACATAAAGTGCTTGGGACAGCTTAAGCCAACACGCTTTAAAATCCTTGGCACCTTCAAGGACCAGCGCACGCATTTCCTTGCTGTTGAGATTATCAAATTGTTTTAACGCGATCGCTCGTTCTTCATGTTCTAAAGCCATATGAGCTTCCTCCTCGATAAAGCATACTGAATATTCTTTTTAACGATCTTTCCAGGAACACCACAAAGCATGTTGGCATAGCCGCATGCCGCCGCATAAGCCACACACGTCTGAAAATTCTTACTCCTCACATCTGCACTTAAGAAGCCCGCAAGGGCCGCATCACCACAACCCACGGCATGCCCTTGGCTCACAACAGGAGTTCGCACCCAAAGCTCTTTTTGACCGTCAGAAGCGACAAGACCTTCCGGCCCCAGTGAAATGAGGACCTTCTTTATACCGTATCCGATGAAAGTACGCAATGCCTTCCTCATCCTGGCCCTGGAAGACAATTTAAAACCCAGAACTTCTTCTGCTTCCTTTTGATTGGGCTTAATACAGTCCACGGCGAGACCAAGAGCTGCCTTCAACGCCAAACCATGGGTGTCAACAACAACCGCTGATCCTGAATGCTGAGCAGATGTGACCAAAGACAAGAAATCTCTGATCGGAAATTTCAATGGTAAACTTCCCGCAAAAACAACAGTTGAAAAAGGCCTGATCTCACGACAAAAGAGTGCAGCGAATGCAACGCGCTCTTTCTTGGTCATAACCGGACCAAATTCGATCTTACGCCGCACAACCCCATCCCTGCCGATCATGGTCAGATTCGTCCGGGTGCTTCCTTTGATAGGCAAAAAGATATGGTTGATCTTTTCTTGATCAAGATATTCCTGCAGCAAACGTCCTGCGGGGCCACCCGCAACACCGATTGATCTTGCCGGCACATTCAAAGCTTCAAGCGCACGGGCCACATTAACCCCTTTGCCGCCGGCAAAAGAACTTTGCACAGACAAAGGCCCATCACGCCGGATGATCCGGTCGATCGCGGGATTTAATGTAACGGTCAGGATGTCAGGTGTCATAAAAAAGCCACGGCTCATCACCGTGGCTCTAAAAAATTAAAGGAACTAAAATTACTCTTTGGACGATGCCGGTGTCGCAGACTCAGCCGGAGGATTCAAATAGGCCTTCAACTCATTCCACGTCTTCTGGCCAACCACACCATCCGCCTTAAGACTATGCGCTTTCTGAAATTCCACCACAGCAGCTTTGGTCCTCGAACCAACCTTACCGTCAACTTTGCCTTCATAAACACCAGCAGCTTTAAGTGCTTTCTGCAGTTCACGTCCGCTCACACCAACACGAATAATATCAAAACCCTTATCCATAAACTTCGTCGGATCAGCCTTGATCACGGCAGGTGTTGTGGCATCTTCAGCGGACATGTCCGCATCCTGCTCTGCGACCTTACCCGCCATCTCTTTGACCTCATATTTGAGATCCACAATTTCTTTTTCCTGATCTTCCATGCGCTGCTGCATGTCCGTGACCTGGATCTGCAATTGATTGACCGGCGACGTCTTGGATGTTGTCGCACAACCTGAAAGAACCAATGCGAATACTGCCATCATTAAGAACCGAATAACCACGCGACTACCTCCATTAATATGATTGTGTTCTGGAAAAGATAGGGGTAGTTTAGCAAAAAGTCTTTAAAAGGGGAACGAAATCTTTAAAATAATAAAGGCGGCTTCCTCTAGCCGCCTTTATGTATGAAGGAGTTCCCACACCGGAAACGATCGTCTAGGCAACGACCGGCTTACCCGGAGCAAGAACATGGGTTTTCCATAAGATCTGAATATTCAAACTATGTCCATAGCGGATCTGAAAAATGAACCGGTTCTTCTTGATATAAATCACACCTTTGACCTTGAAAACAAACCCCTCACGATGACGTTCCGTATCGATCTTCTTAAGAATACGGATCTCCGGCGAAGGTGTCTGGGCAGGGACGCTATCCACACGGGTGACCAAATAAACGAAATTCTTCACAATCCGGGTATCACTTTCCTTATCCGCGACATTCTCGCGAATAGAAATAGCGCGCCCCCGATTGTGCGCAAGATCGTTCTTTCTATAGGCCACTTGTTTCATAAGACTTCCCCTTCCCGTATTCCAAGGATAACACCCCCCGAAAGCAGAAACAAGGCAAGGCGACCACTGCCAGGAAAGGGTTTTCTTCCGACGGTGATAGAGGATCAAAATCATCAAGGTAAAAGGGAAATACGACTAGTCTTTGGGCTGCCAGGGCATGCGGACTTTAGGTTCCTGGCCAATAAGAATGCGATGAATATTCGGTCGATGGCGAAACACCACGAAGACACAAAAGACCACACTCAAAAGGACAACGCTCGTAGGCACATTGAAAACCAACATAAGAACAGGAAGGAAAACAGCTGCGATCAAAGAAGATATCGAAACAATGCCGGTGACGGCAAAACACAAGGACCAGCTGAGCACACACAAGGCTACGGCCGGACGCGCCTCAGGAATAGCCACGGTCAATCCTATTAAAACACCCAAAGTCGTGGCAATGCCCTTACCGCCTTTGAAATTCAAGAAACATGTCCAGTTATGCCCGCATACCGCCGCAACCGCTGCGGCAATAAGACCCAAAGCATACGGCGCCAGAAAACCTGCCACAACAACAACCGCAATGATCCCTTTAAAAACATCAATGATAAGAACGGCAGTCCCCGGTCCTTTACCTAAAACACGAAACGCATTGGTCGCGCCCACATTCCCTGAGCCATGTTCGCGGATATCGATCCCTTTGATCAATTTCCCGAAAATATAAGCCGTAGGAATAGAACCAACAAGATAGCTTAACCCTGCCGAGATCG
>CAJBYM010000088.1 GCA_903959815.1 Candidatus Omnitrophota bacterium | reverse complement strand
CTTTTTCTGGCCCTTGATGTGGATACTGATTTCACGGACTTTATTATTTTTACGCCATCAGCACTGCTCTTTAGCCGTACGATCAATATCGGGGCCCGCGTTCTTGCTGAGAATAAAGACGGGGTCATGCCGAAATTCATGACCGAGCTCAAGCAGTCGCTTATGATATTCTATAACGAAGAAATGAACAGAAAACCGGCTAAAGTTTTTGTGACCGGCGCCAAGGTGGGCGAGGGACTTGCGCGTCGGATTGAATCCGAACTTGCCGTGACCACAGCCTGGGCGGGTGAACCTGTTGCAGGTGTTCCCGAAGATGTGTCCGTTGTTGGAGTATCTCGCGTTAGCACGCGCGATAAACAGGAAGCCAATTTTGTTCTGGCTGAGATCCAGGTCCGAAAAACCCTTAGCCGCACCGTGGCTGAGCTTGTTATTTTGGGCGGCCTTTGTGTGTATCTCTTGAGTTTAGGGTATGTGTTCTATTGGGCGCGCATTTATCATCAGCAGAATTATTTAACCAGGGTTAAAGAAAGATCTGCAGAAATTGAGAAAACGCTGGGAGATCTTCCTCAAAAGTTAAAGAAGGTCGAGTTCGTCAAGAATCGTCTGGAAGAACGCAAGGCGGTTCTTTTTGTGATCGTTGAATTGCAGAAGATCGTCCCTATGAATGTGGCCATCACATCGGTTGTGATGGATGACGCGGGCAAGGTCATTGTGCGCGGGCAGGCCCAGGAACTCGGGGATGTTTTTAAATTTGTTGATATCCTTGAGAAGGAGAATTATTTCAAGGAAGTCCAGACAAAATCGACGAAGAAGAAAAAGGTCCTCGAAAGGGATCTGATCGATTTTGAATTAAACTTTATTTTAGGTTAGTCCTTATGGCCGCCATAAAGATCAATGATAAGCAGAAATTCTGGGGTGCGCTGATCGTAGGTGCCATCGTAGTCTTATTTTTAGCTCAGGCGGCTGTATCTGACCTCGCGGGTCGTGCACGCAAGAATGAATCGCAGGTCAAGCTGGCTGAGGCTGAGTTGAGAAAAGCTCTGGTGATCCAGCAGGCTAGCCCGAAGATCGCCGAGGAGTACATACAGTATGCGCCTTTCTTTGAGGTCGAGAAAATAGCGCCACGGCAACTTTTGGAAGATCTTCTCAGAGAGGTGGAACGTATTGCGCGTGATGCATCGGTTTCAATTTTGAATCTGACGCCGCAGAATGTGCCCGAGGCAGGCGCTGTGAAGGAATATAAGGCAGATCTGCGCATTGAATGCCAGGGTACAGATCGGCTGCTTTCTTTTCTTAATGGGGTTCAGGCCAGCAAATTTCTCATCAAGATCGTCAAGTTCAATGTGAGCACCAAAGATGAACAGGGGGCCGTCCTGAAGGCCGAGATGCTCTTGAGCCTTGTGACGGATCCGGATTGAAAAGCTTTACCCTCGTCGAACTTCTCCTGGCTGTTTCCATCCTCGCGATCGGTATCGTTGGCGTATTGCGGTCTTTTCTAGGCGCTGTGACGGTGCTGGACCATGTTAACAATCGGCTCGTCGCTATCCGTTATCTGGATGAGCGTGCCAGCCTTTCTGTCATTGATTCGTATTTTCGGACCGAGGAGCCTTTTGATCAGGCCGAGGAGAATATTGATATCAAAGGCCGTAGCGCGGTTTTTCATGCGTCCAGGATCCGTCTGGAAGACAGCGCTCATGAAGGTTTGGATGAACTGACACTATCTGTTGTCTGGAAAGAAAGAAATGCCCTTAAAGATGAAACCATGGTTTTCTTTGAACAGAGCAAGATCTGAAAAAGCGATGACGCTCGTTGAGGTCATGATGGCGGTCACGATCTTTTCGATCGTTTTCGTGGCTGCGGCGGGTGCGTTTTTTTCCGGTGTTAAACTTTGGGGTCGTATCAGCAAGGTTGATGCGCCGGCCATGTTCATCGTCGTGGATCTTCAGAAATTGGCCAAGGATCTGCGTCAAGCTGTTGATATCCCTTTGATTGGATTTACGGGGGCTGAGAGGGAGCTCTCTTTTCCTGTTATTGATGATATTCATGTGGCCCGGGTGGTTTATACCTTTGATCCCAACAAGAAAGAATTGGTCCGCAAAATTCATATGTTTGATCCTGCGGCGCAAGAGGGCCGTCCAGAAGGGGATCCGGTGATAACGAAGATCCTTCAAGCGGATGAGATGACCTTTAGTTATCTGGACCGTTCTGGTCAGGAACCGGAGTGGCAGGATGCCTGGTTAAAAGATAAGGGCATGTTTAGGGCTGTGCGCGTGGAAGGAGCGTTCAAAGGTGAGCCGTTTACCAAGATCATCATTCTTCCTCAGGCTTAAGCAGGGCAGCGCGCTTGTTGCTGTGATCTGGGCGCTGGTCTTTTTTGCCGTCTTGAGTGTGGGTATTACGCGGGTGGTGTCATCCCAGGCCATGCTTTTGCAGCGGGTCGAGGGCTGGGTCCTGGGAGAAGCGGCCATGCGTTCGGCCTGTTGGCAGATCCGTAAAGAGATCCAGATCAGGAAAGAACCTTATTTTTCGTGGGCAGATCTTATGCGTGACAGGGATATTGAATTGGGTGTTTCGCATGTGCGTTATCATTTTATAGATGAGGAAAGCCGTCTCGATATCAACATGGCTTCTCAAGAACAGCTTGCGCAGATCCCGGGTATTGGCCCTGATCTTGCCGAGAAGATCACAGCCTCGCCTTTACGGCCTTTCTTTGCCAAGGAATCCCTTCTATGGATCGACGGATTTGATACGGCTGCGTTCGAACAATCCAAAGACTTTGTTACCGTTTATTCTGGTGGTCGGGTGAACATCAATACAGCGCCTGTTGTTGTTTTGCAAGCGCTGGGTTTTGAGGCATCGTTAGCCGCTGATATTGACAGGATCCGTAAAGGGCCTGATGGCGTTGCAGGAACCGATGATGACAAGTTCTTTAAGGATAGTGTAAGCGTGGACGCGATGATGGGGTCAGGGCTTTCTATGACAGATCAGGAGAAAGCATTCATGATCGGGTTATTCAATGCCGGGGATCTGGGTGTTGACTCTGATAATTTTACGGTTAAAGCGTCGGTTGATGTGCTGGGGAAGAAAGTTATGGATTATGACATTGTCCTTAATGCGAATAAGGTCGTGCGTTGGCAGGAATATTGAAGAGCCTGGAGCTCTGAAAGGTTTTATGCGGCATTTAAAAAGAATAAAAGCTTTTACACTGATCGAGATTATGCTCGTTGTTATTATCATTGGCATTTTGGCATCCATGGTCGTGCCGCGGCTTTCGGGCAGGTCTGAACAGGCTCGGGTGAGCGTGTCCAGGGCGGATATGGATGTGAGCTTTGCCACAGCGCTTAAACTTTATGAGATTGATAACGGAAAATTTCCGACAACGGAAGAAGGCCTGGCCGCGCTTTCTGTTGCGCCATCGGGGGCGAAGCATTGGAAAGGGCCGTACCTTGACCGCAAGATCCTGGATCCCTGGGGTGAGGAATACCATTACAGATATCCTGGGCTTAATGGATCGGCGTATGACATCTTCTCGTTAGGAGCTGACGGGACGCAAAGCAGTGATGATGTCAATAGTTGGGACGCTGTTTCACAACCCTGATCTTTTTAACCTGCCTTGAAAACGCATGTATTAATATTCTATACTTAATGTATATGTATAGTTCGTGCGGTCTTTTTATCAGAAAATTGATCTCATCTTGCCTTGCGCTTGTCTTCATTTTTACAAGTGTTATACGTCCTTCTCATGCCCAGATGATATTTGATCTTCCTGTTCCCGGAAGCATGGTTCCTGCTTCACAAGTTTATATTCCCGTATTACTTAAAGGCGTAACAGTCGATCCTCAAGATCCTTTTCGGTTTGATTTTATCGTTGATAACGGCCAGACCAAACTTAGGGGCGAGGCTTTGAAGGAACAGTCTTTGCGCCTTGTGAACTATTTTCTTGCGGCCATGACCATTGCGTCCGATGATCTTTGGGTTAATCTTTCACCGGTTGAAAAAGATCGCATTATTCCGGATGCTTTGGTCAAGACGGAATTGGGGCAGGGGCTTTTAGCGCAGGATTATATGTTAAAACAACTCGCCTCAACGCTCATGTATCCTGAGGCTGATCTCGGAAAGGAATTCTGGGCCAGGGTGTATGCCCAGGCTCAGGGGAAATACGGGGTAGCAGATATTCCCACAGACACGTTCAATAAAGTATGGATCACGCCTGACACGGCTACAATTTACGAAAAGGGTCATACGGTTTATGTGGTCAATGCCAAATTAAAAGTGATGTTGGATTCTGATCATTTAGCGGAACGACAGTTGCCGACCACAACCGAGGCCTCAACCTTTTCGACGACCACCGATGATATTAAGAACATCATGCGCTCAATCATTCTTCCCGCCATCGAAAAAGAAGTGAACACCGGTAAGAATTTTGCTCCGCTACGCCAGATCTATTATTCGCTCATTTTGGCAAAATGGTATAAAGAAAAGATCAAGACCAGTATTCTTTCCCAGGTTTATATCGATCAAAGCAAGGTCAGGGGCATTGATCTCAGTGACCCTGCGGCGAAACAAGAGATCTATGATCGTTATATGCAAGCTTATAAGAAGGGCGTTTACAATTATGTGAAGGAAGAGCTTGATCCTGCAACGCAAGAGGTGATCCCGCGAAAGTATTTTTCCGGCGGTTTCAAGGATAAGGCCATGACGTTTGATCATATAGATTCATCGGAAGAGATCAAGTCGTCGGCAGAGTCTTCGTCGTTGTTGAGTGTGAGGATCGAGACGCTCGCAGAAGGGGATGATCGGAGCTCTGCCAAGAGAACACGTCCGAAGATCATTAGCGATATTATAGAAAATATTAAGTCAGGGTTGAT
>CAJBYM010000087.1 GCA_903959815.1 Candidatus Omnitrophota bacterium | reverse complement strand
CAGCCGGTTCAGGCACACGCAGAAATGCGATCACAACACACACCATCAAAAGAATAAATGGAATGAACAACAGCGCATAACCCCGCTGATAATCTGGCAATGTCTTTTGCCCTGTACCTATGAACGTAAAAAGGGCAACAAAAATAAGAGGTCCGACGAGAGCACCGATCTGATCCATGGCTTCATTCAACGCAAAACCCCATCCTGTCCCCACTTGCTTCGCAGCCTGAGAAAGGATCGTATCCTTAGCCGGAGCACGCATCGCTTTGCCCAAACGTTCGCACACAATAAATAGGGCCGCCATTTGCCAAAGCCCCGTAAGAGCCATCAAAGGAACAGAGATCAATAACCCATACCCGATAAATGTAAAAACCCAGTACGCGCGCGTACGATCTGCAAAGTATCCGGATAAAAGACGAATGCCATAACCCACAAATTCGCCCAACCCCGCAATAAGACCAACCACGGCTGCATTCGCCCCCAAAGTCTTAAGATAAGGCCCGTTAACGCTGCGCGCTCCCTCATAGACAATGTCTCCAAACAAGCTGACAAGCCCAAAAAGAAGGATGAGCTGAAAGGCTTTTTTCTTTTTATCGTCCATACTAACCCTGAGTTAAACCCTAATCGGAAGAACAACAAACGGGATGCCGCTCTGATAGAACTTGCGCTGAAGTGCAAAAGCCGTATCATTATGCAACCAACGGGTCCAGAGCGATTCATTAGGAAAAACAAGCTGTCCGCCAAAGATCACAGCATGTGGAAAGCGCTTGGATACCAAAGCAACGACCTTGTCCGCCTCTTCCAGGACATCCACCCCCATATACGCTGTACCTTCAGCAAAATGCCCCTGACGTTGCATGAACTCAACATAACGACCAAGATCTTTCTTCACCTGGGCATCGAGATTGCCAACTTCCGCAGCACCCTTGAAATTCCCGGCATCGATCACACCGATCTGAATAAAAATAAAGTTCCTGAACTCTTTCCCAAAGAAACGTGAGACATTAAAGAGCGTGTGAAGACCCAATCCGTTAAAACCTCCGACCAAGATAACAGCCGTGCGAGCATGCGGATCGAATGAAACAGGAACTTCACTAACCGTCGGAGAAACTGCGGCCGCATGAACAAGAGTATTCAAACGATGCAGCATCTTTGAAACCTCAAAATAATGACGCTTGATCAAGATCGCCACAACAACCAACGAACCTGTGACAAATAATGCGATCCATCCACCCTCATTGAATTTTAAAAGAACAACCGAAACAAGAATGAGCGTTGTCAGCACAAGACCTGTTCCACTGACCAGGATGCGTCGTTTCCATTTCTGATCAGACTGATGCCGCACACTCCACCAATGACGGACCAACCCTAACATAGAAAAAGTAAATGTAATAAATACGTTGATACTATAAAGGATCACCAATAACTGGATCGCTCCTTGCGCGAGGACCAAAGTAATAATAGCCGCGATCCCCATTATCACAATCCCATTTTGCGTAACCAATCGATCGCTCAAGTTCGCAAACTTATTAGGGAACCAACGATCCAATGCCATGTTCGCAAGAACCCTTGGGCCACCCAAGAAACCAGTCTGGGCCGCAATAAAGAGCAAAAATGCTTCTGAAATAAGTGTAATAACAACAAAATTCCTTCCCCACTGCCCCCAGGCACTGGTCATCGTCTCAAAAAGAACTGCATTCAAAGTTTTACCTGCTTGCGGGGTGACATTAAACAAAAGATAACCCATGAGCAAACCAAAAACAGTGAACGCCAAAGACCATGCCATCAAACTCATGGTCTTTTTACCGGTCTCAACCCTTGGTTCTCTCAAAATATTTAAACCGTTGCTAACCGCCTCAATACCCGTATAGGTACCTGCCCCCAACGAATATGCACGGAAGATCAACATTAACATGGCGACCATTCCCAATTCAGAAGATGCTGCCTGAGCCTCTCGCTGAGCCTCAACAAGAATTGTAGGCAACTGCCCTGCTTTCGTGATCAGCGCGTAAAAAATAACCGTAACATGCGTAATAATAAAAAGTAGGAATATAGGAACCAGCGGCTTGATACTCTCTTTAGCACCCCGCATGTTGAGAACAATAAGGATCAGAAGGACCAAAACACCTGCTTCTATCTTCAGAAATAACCATTGAGGAGGAAGAAAACTGAACAAGGCCTCAATCCCTGCAGCAACAGACAAAGCAATGGTCAGGACATAATCAATGAGCAAAGCGCACCCAGAGATCATGCCAACCGTGGGATTTAAAAGTTTACTCGCAACAAGATACCCTCCCCCTCCTGTAGGAAAGAGCTCGATGATCTGAGAATAACTGGCACTGATAATGAATACCGTTGCTACTGTCGCCAAAGCTACAAATACAGCGAGATACGTATGTCCCTGTAAAGCAAGAAAAGCCAGCTCAGGACCATAGCAAGATGAGGTCAATCCATCCACTCCAAGACCGACCCAAGCTAAAAACGCAACGAGCGATAATTTATGAAAAACATCCCGGTCTAAAGGACTCTTTGCCTGCCCAACAAAGATATTCTTAATATTTTTTATAAAAGAAGGCATATGAATTCCTAGTTATTTAATATATCCATTACACAAGAACTTTTATATTATAACTAGATATTTGACCAAAAATAGAGGAAATAAGAAATAATTCAAAAGTTGACCTCTGAGCATCTTTAAACCCCTTATAACTCAAAAAACCTTCTCCTAGGCGGAATGAAGTTTTACCATAGAAAAATACGGACGCATCTACAACAAAACCCGAAGGCCCGAAACGGGCCCCCGGGTTCAGATTGGTATCAAATACGGAGAAGGAGGGCTTCGGCGCCCTCCGCCCCTTAAGGTCTTCGGGTCGGCCATCCGCCTCGCCCATAGGATGCTTCGCATCCAGCGAGGCTCCCTCGAATCCCTTTAGTAAATAGTTCTAAAAAATACGGAGAAGGAGGGATTCGAACCTCGGACACCCTCTCGAGCGTCACACACTTTCCAGGCGTGCGCCTTCAACCACTCGGCCACCTCTCCAAAAAAGAATGCTGAATAATATCACTCGCCCTTGCGAATGTCAATCAAAGAGACCCCTCTCTCATAACAAACTTCATGCACAAATCAAGAAACAAGTTAAAACTTTACCTTATTTAATCTTTCCCAACCATAAAAGTAAACGGAACCTCAAAGTGTCGTAGAATGACCAAATCATATCGTGCGGTCGACCAAATGCCCCACAACCGGATGTACGAGGATAATACATAACTCGTTCTGTCTTAACGCTATAACCTTGCAGCCGTGCACGAAAAATAACTTCAGCGGGCGTAAACGAGGGGCTGCGAGAAAAAGGTAAAACTGAAGGTAGTATCTCCCTTCGAATAAACTGCGCAAAATTCACATCATAAAAACCTGCTGATAAGAAAGGAAACAATCCCTGTCTAAGGACGCGGTTGAGAATTGAAGTTAAATGACGCCAAAAAGAATACCCGCGAGAACAATCCCGTTCCAAAACAAGAATGTCTGCTCCACCCATGCGCCGAAAAAATACAGCGATATCTTCAGGAGCCAATGGAAGATCAACAGAATCATTAACCACAACGGCTTTATGACTCGCCATAAAACCACGCAACAAAGAAATGCCGACGTTTAAATTCAGATAATTGTTGAGAACCCTAACCCTGGAATCTTCTGCGGCCAAAGAACGCATCACATTCTCACTAGAATCCCGACTACCATCATTAACTAAAATAATCTCAAAATCATCAAAATCTTTCTCCATAACACTCAAACAGCGATAAACACAAGGTGCAATCATATTCGCTTCATTATAAACTGGGATTACCAGGGACAAACTGACCTGGATTTTGTCTTCACTCAAATGATCCTCCTATCAAAGCAAAACAAGCTCGCCCCGATTCTTAAGAGAACGATCACAAGCTTCAAGTAATTTTACCATCCGCAGCCCCGCCTCACCATCGTTAATAAACGGACTACCTTTTAAAATACCGTCCAAAAAATACTCCGCCTCTAACGCAAGAGCTTCTTTGTTATCCACCTTAGGCGCAACCATATCACCAAAACGATACGTAACCAAAAGCTGATGCATCTTCTCCCGATCTGGAACCTTAACGCCACGATCATAAATCTTGATCTTTTCATCTGGCTCGACATCATCCCACAACAAGCTTTTATACTCACCAGACAAAAGAACGTGCCTGACTTTAATGGGGGAAATCCAATTAAAGTTGCAATGCGCAATAATGTTGTTTTCGAAATAAATGACCACATACGCCACATCTTCAGCTCCGCGGTCAAAATGATCAAGCCCGTGTGCAGCAACAGCCACCGGTTTTGAACTCAACAAATAATCCGCAATAGAGAAATCATGCGGCGCCAAATCCCATATAACATTTACATCATGCTGAAAAAGACCAAGATTGACACGCATAGAATCATAATATAAAAGCTTCCCCATTACTCCTGAATCAACAACATCTTTCATCTTACGCACAGATCCTGTAAAAAGCATTGTGTGATCAACCATGATTCGAAGCCCGCGAGAACGAGCTAAAGTTATAAGTTCCTCGGCCTGTGCGGAACTCGCCGTGAAAGGCTTTTCAACAAAAACGTGCTTACCCTGTTCCAATGCGCGTCTGGCAACTTCATAATGACTTGCCACGGGCGTCACAACACAAACAATATCGATGTCTTTAGCGTCAGTTATTCTCTTATAATCGGTCTCCGTACGTATTCGATCAGAAATTCTCAACGCTCTCGAGAAAGTCTTGGCGTTAGTGTCCGAAACAGCGACAACTGAAGCGTTGTCCATTGCATGAAAATTCCGAATAATATTCGGTCCCCAGTAACCCACTCCTACCACGCCAACTTTTAGTTTATTCATAATGATTCCTACCCAAACTCATCTGTTATTTTAAAGAAATTGCAACAACTTTTCTTTTACATAGCCCGACATCGATCTTCTTTCGAAAAATGACTCCCAAAATAAACAAAAATATCATTAACAAAGAAATAACTTCTCCTACGACCCGAACCGAGGTGTGACCAAAACGCACAACGACCTGATGCTCTCCTGGAGGAACCATAAAAAGTATTAGTCCAAAATCGTTCTCAAAGTTGATCTTTGTTTCCTTCCCATCAACAAAAACCGCCCATCCCGGAAAATAAAAATGATGGTACGCAACAAGGGCCCCTGTTGTGGTTCGCACCGTCAATTCTGACCTTGGCCCGGACTGCAAATCTTTAACAAAAATATCTCCCTGCCCCTGCACGATCTCGAAACGTTTTTCCGGCGAAACAACAGAAATTCTTTTCACCCACCGAGGCAAATATTCCATGCCATCCCTGGGATTCTGCGAATAAATCCAATTCTTCCAATCAATACTTTGAAAAGTCTTCATATCGGCATCCGGTTTGCAAAATCCAATATTCACGGCCACCAAAATCAACGTCACGCCAAAAATAAGCGGCCGAAGAAAACGCCCGGAAAATACAACCGCCAATGCACCCACGATAAAACATAGGACGAGATTTAAAATAAGAAAAAATCGCCATGGAAAATCAAAATATTTCAACCCGGGCATAACATCCCAAAACCAGAGAGAGTCAATAAGCATCAAATAACCAAAAACGCTTCCAATAACCAACCAAAAAACAATATGCCCTGCAGCTTTTTGATCATAAGCCCTGATCTTTATCCAAAAAACAAGACTCACAGCCCCCAAAAATATATGAACAAGCCCAAGTTGAAAAGATACCATGGGCCGTTTATACGGATAAACCTTCCAGGCGTGTCCGAAAAGCTGCTGTAAATTGAACAATTCTTGACGATGATCAATCCCCAAAGACCTCCATAATGATACAAAATCTTTTTCATATAATATGGGGATCCAAAAATAAGCAGTCAAACACAACGCCCCCACCAAAACAACAATACACGACAAGAAAAAGAGACCCCTCTTATCACTAGGAATTAAGAAGAACAAGAAACAAACATAAACAGATGCCACAAGAAGAAATACCGCTGCCATAAGATTATGGGATAAAATCAATCCTGCAAGCGAGATCATCGCCATGAGAATAGATCCCGCATCTAACTTCTTGTAAACTCTATAAAGACTCCACGCCACTAACGGAAAGAAAATAGAACTGAAGAATTCAGCGCAGGCACCTCGAAAGAACACATCCCATATATGATACGGACAATACATATATGCTACGGCAGAAAGAAAAGCCCCGTCTTTGCCCCAAAACTCTCTGGAAAACAAATACATAGCCGCAGCTGAAAAGAAGAATGCCAGGATGATCGCCGTATTCATGCCGGCCACAGGATCACGCAAGATCCATCCAAAACCTGCCGCAAAATAAGTAAACAGCGGGGAATAGAAATTCAATAAAGGATAGCCGTGCCCTGCGTTAATATCAGGTAGCCACCGTCCAAGGAACAAACCTTCTTTCCAACATTGGATAAGGCCAACCACACGGACAAAAGAACTTTCAAAATCCACACCAGATCCCAGGAGCTTGCCTTGCAATAAATGATGGCAAAGCACCAGAGCTAGGATGAAAAGGAGGGAAAGATAAACCCCGTCCGACGAAGATTTCATACGCCGGAACATTTCTTTTAAAAACAAGGGCATATCTGTTTCTAGATGATGATACGTGCATCCACCGCGAACGAACCATCTTTGTTCGTGATGAGCGGATTGATATCAACTTCCTTGACGTGTTCTGCTATTTTCTGAATAGCCATAAGGGTCTTGATGATCGACTCTTTATGCGCGCCCTGGCCGCGATAACCATCGAGCAATTTCTTGGCCTTGATCTCACCCACCAAACGTTGGGCTTCGTTCTCGCTGAAAGGAACAATCCGGAACGAAACGTCCTTGAGCACTTCAACAAAGATACCGCCCAGGCCGAACATCACCGCCGGACCAAATTGCGGATCCTTGTTCATGCCCACAATGCACTGAAGCCCATCCACCATCTGACATAGATTCACACCGAGAAGTTTCGCTTTTGGCGCATTCTTCTTGACGGTCTCCATCATCTGGTTGAACTTGGCGCGCATCTCATCCGCATTCTTAATATTTAAAATAACCCCGCCCACATCCGACTTGTGAATGATATCAACGGACGCGATCTTCATAGCCACCGGATACATTTGAGTCTTCTCTGCGATCTTGACCGCTTCATCTGCCGTCGTAGCAAAACCCCACTTGGGCATAGGAACACCGCACGCCTCCAATGCCTCACGCGATTCATGCTCAAGCAAAAATGTCCGGCCTTCCTTGCGCACACGCTCGATCACTTCAAGGGCCTTAACCGGGATCTCTGGCGTCTTGGTTTTTTCTTTGGGCCTGGAAGAGATCTCTTTCCAAGTATACAAGGCCTTAAGGCCCGAAATCGCTTCACGCACCTCGGTCATGGCCGGGATCTGATTCTCATTGAGGATCTGGATCGCCTGACGGGAACGTTCACCGCCCACCATCGTCACGACCAGAGGTTTGTTACGCTTGACCGCGTTGTACTCATCGATCACAGCCTTGGCAACCTCAACCGGATCCAGAACTGCCGTTTCACAATAAAGGACAACAACAGAATGAATGCGTTCTTCTGTAAGAGCAACCCTGACCGCCTTCTGATAACCCGCCCTGCCGCCACCACCCGTCACATCGATCGGATTCTTAGTCGAACCAAACTCAGGCATGGTCGGCCTGAATCTTTCCTCGAGCCACACATGATCATCTAAAAGCTTAACCCCTGAATTCTCACACTCATCCGTCGCACTAACGCCGATACCGCCACCATTGGTGATGATGATCGTCTCTTCACCTTTGGGCTCGGGCATAGACAAACAGCACGCTGTTGCAAAAGCCTGGGTGAACGTTCTCGCGCGCATCATGCCCAATTGATTGAATACGGCCGTATAGATCTTATCCGAACCAGAAAGCGATCCAGTATGTGATGCCGCCGCCTGTGCTCCACGACTTGAAGTGCCGGACTTGAGCATGACCACGGGTTTCTTGATCTTCGTCGTCATGAACTGCCGGCCATCCTTGATGCCTTCCATATAGATCAGGATAACGCTCACATTAGGATCATCATTGAAATACTCGATCAATTCTTTCTCACCGATATCCGCCTTATTTCCAAGACTGACAACAGACGCAAGCCCGATCTTTTCCATCATGGTCCAGCCCATGAGCGAAATGCCTAAAGCACCGCTCTGAGAAATAAATGCGATCTTGCCCGGCGTGACATTCTGCGGACCAAAACTGGCATTCAAATTCGAAGGTGTATAAACAAATCCAAAGGTATTAGGACCCAAAAGAGCCATGTCATGCTTATCCGCAAGGTCCTTGAGCACCTGCTCTTCTTTCTTCTTACCGATCTCCGAAAATCCTGACGTAATAATAACAACACCCTTGACATTCTTCTGAGCACATTCCTTGAGAACCCCTTCAACCATAGGCGCCGGCACCGCGATGACCGCAAAATCAACATCTGTCGGACAATCCGAAACCGTCGGAAAACAGGGCACTCCGAGGATCTCCGTCGCCTTCTTATTGATCGGATAAACCTTGCCCTTAAACCCGTTCTTAATAACGTTGTTCAAGACCTGATAGCCAACCTTGCCAGGTTCAGACGACGCGCCCACAATAGCCACGCTTTTGGGATTAAAAACTTTCTTTAAGTTCTGAACTTTTACACGGGTATCAATGCCAGAACTTCCTTCAGATGAGCCATCGGGAGACATAAAAAACCTTTCATTTTTATATTAATATGTAGGGGAGGTTTAAAACCCCCCCCTACAAACATATTCATCAGGCGTTCGGTTCTACAGCCTTCGCAGCAGACGCAACCTGTGCCGCCATGGCTTCGTAGATCGCCCACTTGGAATTGATATCTTCCTGGGCGAGCTTGATCAAACGTTCCGCTTCTGCAGGCTTACTCTTAACCAGCGACTTGAAACGCGTTTCGCCATAAGCGTAATCCTTAAATGCCATCTTCGGAACACCGGAATCCAAAATGAGCGGATTCTTGCCTTCCTTGATAAGCTGCGGATTATAACGGAACAGCGGCCAATGCCCGCTCTCGACGACCGCCTTCTGCTCTGCAAGGCCGGCGGTCATATTAATCCCGTGTGCAATACAATGACTGTAAGCAATGATCAGTGACGCTCCCGGATACTTCTCCGCTTCCATGATCGCCTTGACCGTATGCTCATCCTTTGCACCCACAGCAACCGTTGCCACATAAACATTGCCGTAGGTCATCATCATGCGCGCCATATCCTTCTTGGGCATCAACTTCCCGCCTGCTGCGAACTTTGCCACAGCACCACGAGGCGTTGACTTTGACGCCTGACCACCGGTGTTTGAATAAACTTCCGTATCAAGCACAAGAACATTCACGTTACGGCCCTGGGCCAGAACATGATCCAATCCACCAAAACCAATATCATAAGCCCAACCATCGCCGCCGAATATCCACACACTCTTTTTCACAAGATAATCAGCCAAAGACATCAGATGCTTGGCCTCAGAGGATGTATTACCCACAAGCTTCTTTTTAAGTTCCGCGACGCGCTTACGCTGTTCAAAGATATCGGCTTCATCCACCTGATTAGCCGTCAGGATCGCATTAACAAGCTCAGCGCCAACACTACCCTCAAACCCCTTGAGTAGCATTGCGGCATGTTCTGCTTTCTTATCAATGGATAAACGGAATCCTAAACCAAACTCCGCATTGTCTTCAAACAAGGAATTAGACCACGCCGGACCGCGCCCTTCACAATTCATCGTGTAAGGCGTTGTTGGCAAGTTTCCGCCATAGATCGACGTACACCCGGTAGCATTCGCAATGATCGCGCGATCACCGAAAAGCTGGCTAACGATCTTGATGTACGGTGTTTCACCACAGCCCGCGCACGCACCCGAGAACTCAAAAAGCGGCTGCAAGAACTGCGCCCCACGAACCGTACCCTGCTTAACCTTGGAACGATCCACATCAGGAAGATTAAAAAAGAACTCCCAGTTCTTGGCTTCACGGTCGCGAATAGGCGCGATGGTGACCATGTTGATCGCCTTCTTCGTCGGGTCCTTCTTGCTCTTGGCCGGACATGCTGACACGCATACCCCACAACCCGTGCAATCCTCAGCAGCAACCTGAATGCGGAACTTCATGCCCGCAAACTCCTTATCCTTGGCCGGAGCTGTCACAAACGATGCGTCCGCACCTTTTAAGTTTTCTTCACTAATGACCTTGCTGCGAATGACCGCATGCGGACAAACCATAACGCATTTACCGCACTGGATACATGTTTCAGCGTCCCATTCCGGACAATCAAGGGCAATGCAACGCTTCTCATATTTGGTCGTTCCTGTCGGGAATGTTCCGTCTACCGGCATTTTGCTCACAGGGAGCAGATCGCCCCTGCCGGCAATGATCTCAGCCGTGATCTTCTTAACGAACTCCGTGGGCTGGCCTGAAACAGGCGACTTCAATTCTGTCTTGCTCGTCACAGCAGCCGGAACTTTCACCTCATGCAGATTGGCCAGAGTCTCGTCGACAGCCTTGAAGTTCTGCTGAACGACATCCTCACCTTTCTTGCCATAAGCCTTCTGGATCGATTTCTTGATCTGGCTGATCGCCTCTTCACGCGGCAAAACACCTGAGATCGCAAAAAAGCATGTCTGCATGATCGTGTTGATACGCCCGCCCATACCCGTTTTACCGGCCACAGCATAAGCATCGATCACATAGAACTTGAGTTTCTTTTCAATGACATGCGCCTGGATCGGACGCGGCAAAGAATCCCACGCCTTATCCTGCGACACCGTCGAATTCAAAAGGAACACGGCACCCTCTGCCGCATCCTTAAGCATGTCGTATCTCTCCAGAAAGATCCCCTGATGACAGGCGATAAAGTTCGCCCGACCGATCAAATACGGCGCACGGATCGGATTGAGGCCAAAACGCAAATGTGACACGGTCATAGAACCGGATTTCTTGGAATCGTAAACGAAATAACCCTGACCATGATTCGGCGTGTTCTCGGCAATGATCTTGATGGTTGCCTTATTCGCTCCGACGGTGCCGTCAGCACCAAGCCCATAAAAAAGGCAGCAGACGCTCTTAGGATCTTCGATAACGAACGCGGCATCAACATCAAGGCTGGTATGCGACACATCATCATTGATACCCACCGTAAAATGATTCTTCGCATTCGCCTTCTTCATCTCATCAAAAACAGCCTTGACCATAGCCGGTGTAAATTCTTTCGAAGAAAGGCCATAACGTCCGCCGATCACCTTGGGAACAGACTTAATAACTCCATCCTGCTGGGATTCAAAAAGAGCATTTAAGACATCTTGATAAAGAGGCTCGCCGGCACAACCAGGTTCCTTGGTGCGATCCAGCACGGCCAGCGACTTGACCGTCTTGGGAATAGCATTGATAAAATACTTGATCGAGAACGGACGATAAAGGCGAACCTTAAGAACACCGACCTTCTCTCCCTGCGCAACAAGATGATCCACCGTTGTCTGAACTGTTTCACAACCAGAACCCATAATAACGATGACACGCTCGGCATCCGCCGGACCATAATATTCAAACAGCTTGTACGAACGCCCAACAAGCTTCGCAAATTTATCCATCTCGGCCTGGACAATATCCGGGCACTTGGCATAAAACGGATTAACGGTCTCACGCCCTTGAAAATAAACATCAGGGTTCTGAGCCGTGCCGCGCATGACCGGCTTATCCGGTGTCAAAGCACGGTTGCGATGAGCAATGACCAGATCATCACTGATCATGGCCTTGATATCCGTCTCATCCAAAAGCTCGATCTTGGCCACTTCATGGGATGTACGAAATCCGTCAAAGAAATGTAAAAACGGAATACGGCTTTCCAATGTCGCGGCATAAGAAATAAGCGCCATATCCTGGCACTGCTGAACGCTCTCGGAAGCGATCATCGCAAAACCCGTCTGACGAGCCGCCATAACGTCGGAATGATCTCCAAAGATCGAGAGCGCCTGAGCCGCTAGTGAACGGGCGGACACATGGAACACCGTCGGAGTCAACTCACCCGCGATCTTGTACATATTGGGGATCTTCAACAAAAGCCCCTGCGATGCGGTAAACGTGGTCGTCATAGCACCGGCCTGAAGCGCACCGTGCACAGTTCCAGCCGCACCGCCTTCGGACTGCATCTCCTGAACCGTCGGGACCATGCCCCAGATATTCTTGATCCCCAGTGAAGCCCATTCATCGGAAAATTCACCCATATTAGATGAAGGCGTGATCGGGTAGATCGCAAGCACATCGCTGACGCGATACGCGATATAGGCTGCGGCTTCATTACCATCGAGTGTGTAAAACTTGCGTGCCATGTTAATTCCTCTTTCTTTGCTGCTTTATTCAAGCATATTATTGTTAAATAAAAACGCCCCGCTTATTTGCGGGGCGTAGAAATGCCTCAAAAGACGAAAATCTTAGGGGCCGAAAGAAAATAGATGATATTTACACCACAATGAATGTCTGACATATATAAGGAAAGTTAAACAGTTAGTACGAAGGTTTAACCAATAATACACGATTTTCCCCTTCTGTAAAGTCAAAATTAATCAAAAATAACGGTTTTATTCCCATAACACAGGATCTTGCGTTCCAAATGCCACCGCACAGCCCTATATAGGACCATACGCTCCAGATCCTGTCCGATCTCAATAAGATCCCTGACCGCATGCCGATGTGTGATCCGCGCCGTATCCTGCTCAATGATAGGCCCCTGATCCAAAGCCTCAATGACATAATGGCTGGTCGCGCCAATGATCTTGACACCCTTTTGATGCGCCTGGGCATAGGGACTCCCCCCTACAAAAGCAGGTAAGAAAGAATGATGAATATTGATGATCCGGTTGGGATACTGACGGACAAAATCCTGGGTCAGGATCTGGTGATACCTGGCAAGGATCACTAAACCAATGCCCTTGGCTTTCAGGGCTTCCAACTGCGTTTGCTCTGCCTGCTCCTTGACCTCTTTGACAACAGGAACATGTAAAAAATCGATCCCCCACTGGCGCGCCAAAGGTTCGGCATCATGATGATTGCTCACGATCAATTCGATCTTGGCATGCGGCAACTGACCTGACCTGTAACGAAAAAGAAGATCATAGAGGCAATGCAACTGCTGGGATGCAAAAATAGCGACCTTGACCGGCTCATCTGTAAAATGAAGTTCCCAGGCCATGTTGAAACGTTCCACCAGAGGACGAAATTCTTCAGCGATCCGCTCACGGGGCACATTAAAACCTGTCAATTCCCATTCAATGCGCATAAAAAACACGGCCGATTCAGGATCCGCGTGCTGTGCCGCATCCACGATATTACCGCCGCGCTTAAAAACAAAATCCGTCACAGCTGCGGTGATCCCTTTTTGATCAGGACATGATATGAGCAATATGGCATGGTGCATGGCATTCCCCTGTTAAAATGTACGCTCAGATTGCGCGTTCTCATCTACCTTGATATGCGTTCGGCTCTTGTGTTCCCCATAAAAGAAAAAACCATAAAGAACACCAAGTGTCACAACAATGAAGATCGGATAAGTCCAAATTTGCGGCTGTTTTGTACGTGGATTATAAAAAAAAGACATTGTCTATCCTCCCGACTGGTTCGATCTCAAACAATGCAATACAATCGATTATCTTCAACCTTATAATACAAAGGCGCTATCTTGATCTTGGGATACTTCTTACTTAATCGATCTTTTTCACTCATGATAAAATCAATCTCATTGCCGATCTCATGCATGGGGGCCAAATTCATAAAATGTTCTTCAGCCGCTTCCTTGCTCCAGCCGGCGCCTTTGATCAAGCCATCAATGAACTCTTTCTTGCGCGCGATCAAATTGACCATCGCGCAATGATTATGTGCGATCAAGGCAATGTGGCGCACATGCCCCACCGCGATCGCATAAGAAACTTTAAATTCACTATAACGCAGGTTGGCACCGCCAGAACGTATGATGAATGCAAAATTATCCGGCATGTGAAGATGCTTACGGTTGTCCATGCACATGCCGATCAAAAGGCTGGCCTCTGCATGCGTGTCAAACGGACGGTCCAAATTCTGATATTCCAGCAATGATCCGATAGGATTATTCCGATATCCTTTAGGAATATCCGTTTTCTTAAGAACAGAAAGGATCTTGTGTTTCATATATCATTACCCCCTCATCCCGCCTCGCCCATAGGACGCTTCGCGTCCAGCGAGGCCCCTTCAAATCCCTTTTAGCTTACAAAATAATACGGAGAGACAGGGATTTGAACCCTGGATATCCTTACGGATATAACGGTTTTCGAGACCGTCCCTTTCAGCCACTCAGGCATCTCTCCAAAATTTTATCCACCCATATCTACACAAAAAAGCATGCCCATTATATTAAGAACATTCTAAAAAGAAAGTCCTTTTCTTACTTAAAAGCCCTTTCCAAGGTCTTCTCTGAAGGCGCTCGCGTAAACTTACTCACCACAGGTATCACAATGAACGGCACGATCATGGCAACCGAGGACGCCATGGGCGACTTATCCTGTCCCCACATGAAAAAAAGCGTGATCGCAAGGAAAACTCCCGATATCATACCTGCCACCACGCCCATCTTCGTCGCACCTTTCCAGAAAAGACCATAAACATACGGCGCCAGGAACGCACCGGCAATAACACCCCAGGACAAAGCCATCAATGTCACAATGAACGCAAACTGATACCGGGCGATGAAGAAAGACAGCACAATAAATACACCGCTAAGAATGCGCATCAAAGCGACCGACTTCTCTTTCGAAACATGGGGATCCATATACCCCTTGTGCAAATCCACCGCAAGCGCTGATGCCGCCACAAGAACCAAAGAAGAAAGTGTAGACATCGATGCGGAAAGGATAAGAAGCATGATGATCGCCATGAGAGGCCCTGGTAACTGATGGATCAAAAGGTCCGGAATAATGCGGTCAAAAGCCGGCTTGCCGTTGAACATCGGAACCTGATCATAAAAAAGATGCGCGGAAGCACCCACAAAATAAGCCGAAAAACTAATGATCGACGCGAACAGGAGCGTCACAACCGCAGCCTTGAGGATCATGGACTCATCTTTAATGCTGTAAAACTTTTGCACCATTTGCGGCATACCCCATGCTCCAAAAGACGTCATGAACACCAGACAGGCCAAAGAGAACCATCCGGGCTGTTTATCCAAAGGCACATGCTGGGGATATTTATCCATGATCCCGGCTATCGCCGCCGAAAGACCTCCGCCATTATTCATAATGATAATGACCATGAGGCTCGCCCCAAAGACCATAATAATACCCTGCAGAAAGTCCGTGAGCATGACCGCATGATACCCGCCCAATATAAGATAGATACCCGTTATGCCGATCATGATCAAAAGTGCTGTATCAAAGCTCACGTGAAGATTAACCTCAAAGAGATACCCAAGACCCTTGAATACCGAGGCAGAATACGGAACCAGGAAAAAGAAAATGATAAGGGCACCGCACATCTTAAGATATTTACCCTCATAGCGCTCCTGAAGAAACTCCGGCATGGTCAAAGCGCCAAGATTTTGCGTCATGCGCCGGGTCCGACGACCAAGCACGAGCCATGCCAGAAATGAACCGATGACAGCATTGCCTGCAGCGATCCATAAACCGTTAAGACCAAATCCCCAACCGATCTTGCCCGCGAAACCAATGAACAAGACAGCAGAGAAATAAGTCGTGCCATAAGCAAAGGCCGAGAACCAGGGACCTATATCACGTCCGCCGATCAAGAAATCATTGAGAGTCGATGTCTTTTTCATCCCCCAAACCCCGATCAAAACCATCAACATCAAAAAAATACCCAATGCTATTAACGCCATGATCACCTCGTTATGATTTACGCTCTGCTGTTTTATTCTTGATATAACCCGTGCCCTGAAAAATAGCAACAATATCGCCGGCCTCATTGCAAACTTTCGCTTCATAATTGACCAGCTTGGAACTGCGGGTCAATTCCCTTGCCTCAGCCGTAAGAATGCCCTCGGTACAGGCCTTGGCAAATGACATGCCGGCATGAATGCTAACGACCATATCATCAGCACAATTGGAAGCTGCTGCGAAAGCAAGATCGGCCAATGTAAAAAGTGCGCCGCCATGGACCGTGCCCAGGCCATTCTTATGTTGCGACTTGACCTCGAACCTCGCAACAGCCGTTCCCTTGGCAACAGAAACAACTTCCATGCCGTTATATGTTCCAAATTTGTCACGCAAAGAAAACTCTTTTGCACTCAGCACAAAGACTCCTAAATCTCGTAAAGTTCCTGATCGGTCAGGACATTAAACCCGTGGCCTCGTAAAAGCTTCTCGGCCTCTTCCCACTTTTCTGTTTCAATGCAAAATACAGCCTGCCCCGCGAATCCATACCCATCAGAAATATTGATCCCCTTCGATGAAAGGAACTCGATCATCTCATGCAAACGTCCGACCTTATCTTCCAGCCTAATGGCAATGACCTCCTTGATAGCCGCGGCAAATCCCGCATCCTTCAAGACCACAATACCAAGATCCGGCTTATCGACGAGGAATTTCACGATCCCGAATTCACCGCGATCAGAAATGAGCATCGCACGCACATTGATATTCTTTGCGGCCATAACGCCCGTCACTTTTTCCAGACGGCCAGGTTTATTATCTAAAAAGACTCTGATCTGCTTTGCCATCGCTACACCTCTTTCCTAAGATCAACCACACGTTTGGCCTTGCCTTCACTGACCGGCAAACTCCCGGGCTCATGAAGTTCCACACGAGCACCGACCAGCAAGGTCGATCTCATGTCATGTTTCATCGCATCCCTCAACCGCTCCAGGTCCTTGATATCACCCTCAAAAAGTTTGGCGTACAACTCGACTTTAATGGTCAATCTGTCAAGCGACTCATGCTGATCAACAACGATCTGATAGTTGGTCCCAACCTCAGGCCGCTTCATCAGAACTTCCTCGATCTGCGACGGGAAGACATTCACACCATTGATGATGAGCATGTCGTCACTACGCCCTGTGATGCGTGCAATACGACGATGCGTCCGGCCACACGGACAAGGCTCCGTATGGATCCTGGTCAGATCACGCGTACGATAACGCAACAATGGCGTTGCTTCACGCTTCAATGTCGTCAAAACAAGCTCGCCCTCTTCGCCATCCTTCAAAACCTGACCGGTCTCGGGGTCAATGATCTCAACAAGATAAGAATCTTCCCAAATGTGAGGATCCGTTTTATGCACACATTCCATCGCCACACCAGGACCATTCAATTCACTTAGTCCATAACAGTTATAAGCTTCGATCTGATAAAACGACTCGATCTTCTTGCGGGTGTTCTCCGTATATGGCTCAGCCCCCAAAAAAACCTTCTTCACACTCAATTCATCCAGAGAACAATTGAATTCATCCAGCTTCAGCATGATGTGGAGCATATAATTTGGCGTCGCATGCAACGCGGTTGTGCGAAAATCCTTCATCAACTGAAGTTGACGCTGGGTATTGCCCGCCCCTGCCGGAATCACAAGCGCACCCAAACGTTCTGCCCCATAATGCAGCCCCAAACCGCCCGTAAACAGGCCATAGGTCATCATATTCTGAAAAACATCACAGCTCGTCACGCCACAAGCCGTTAATCCACGGCAAACAAGCTCCGTCCAATTATCAAGATCTGCCTGGGTATGATAAATAACGGTCGGCATGCCCGTTGTACCGCTGGAGGTATGCAAACGGACCACACGCGATTTCTCAACCGACAAAAGGCCGTCAGGGTAACAGGCCCTCAGATCATCCTTGGTCGTAAAAGGAATCTTTTCAAGATCGCGGAGCGAATGGATATCATCTGCAGACTTGATGGGCGTCTTACGAAAACGATGCTCATAAAAACGGGTCTTAAGGGCCGTGGTAAATGTGGTCTTTAATTGCAGGAGCTGAAGTTTGTCTAAAGACGCACGGTCAATGGTCTCTATAGCTTTGTCACGGAACATAAAGCAGCGATGCCTCCTTATGAACTTTCACCCTAAAATGATTTTTCAATTATACGGTGGGGCCAACTTATATACAAGTGATTTTGCACCGATGGATCACACGGCAAGGCCCAGCTGTCGCTAACGTTATAAATATGTTATAGTTATCCTACTTAATAAGGAGTCCTATGCGGCAGATCAAACTCACTCTCATGATGACGTGTTTATGCATATCTTTACCCCTGTTCCCCCTGGGAGAAGCCGCTTCGGCCGCTTCAGAGGACACCATTTCTGACTATTTAGAAGAATATAATAACAACTACCCAGGCCCCATTGAATTCCAACGAACCCCGGATCCGTCGGTCGCATCTCCGCTACCGACCAATGCAGATCAAACTCTTTTATACCCTAATCAGGATGAACCTTCTTTAGAACAATCACACAACCAAACCATGCGCGCCTCCTTAATGGACAACCGCACAGCTGCCTTAAATACGCCCAATCAAAATCAACCCTCTAACCAAGAGATCATCCGCAACCGACTCAGCGCCATGCAGCAGTGAAAAAGATTTGACGGGTTGGGTTAATCAATATTTTATCCCGCATTTTTCTATAAAAAGAGGTAATGCGGGTTGAACCCGGGCCTTTTCTAAACGAGAAGCTATAGAAGGCCAGTTTGAAAGCGATCGCACATTATAGTGCAAACGCTATCGTCAAAAAACAACGCGTAATACACAATCCGGGTTTATTGTGGATTTCTGTAAACAAGCATGGCTATGGCAAGATCTTGCATGCTAATAGGCTTGGTGCAAAAACTATTCATCCCGCAGGCTAATCCTTCTCTCAGGTCCTCAATCGTTGCAGACCCCGTAAGGGCAATGATGACCATGTCTGACTTCAATTCTTGTCGGATAATCTTGGTCGCCTCAATGCCCCCCATGAGCGGCATTTGAAAGTCCATGAGGCAAATGTCATATTTATTGTGCCTGACCTTTTCAACAGCCTCAAGGCCATTTTTGGCATAATCGCCTTCACACCCCAAGGTCTCAAAGTAAGCTTTGATCAAAGCAAGATTTGGCCGAAGGTCATCGACGACGAGCACCTTCATGCCCTTACAAACATCCTTGAGTTCGTTACTACCATCCATAAAAGACCTCGGTCAAAATATTCATGTGTATGACATTTTAAAGTTTAACATAAATGACAGGAGTGAAACACATTTTCACATCATTTCATCTTAAACAGAAATTTTCCATGCGGCCAAAAGAGCTTCCCGATTGCTGATCAACAGATCCATATATTCCAGCTCAAGAGCGATCATCTCACGGTCATCCTTGCGCAACCATTCCGAAAGCCAGGCAAAGCGCATAGCCACAATGAACTCAAGGAGATACTTCCAACTCACCGAAGAAAAAATATCCGCTGTTTTCAATTGCTGAATGAAATTCACAACCAGATCTGCCGTCAGACTCGACGGATGCTCCATCCCCAAACACCCGACCATATTGGCCACGTCATAGATCTCAGGTTTTATCCCTAAGAATTCCCAATCAATAACGGCTTGAATATGATCCTTCGTCCATATAATGTTCAGTGGATGATAATCCCCATGACAGAATCCCAAAGGCAGTGTGTCATAGATATTCATGAAATCCTGCTCAAGAAACGCAACAACAGACTGCGCCAGAGGTGCGATCTTAGATTCACGCTTATGGATCTGCGCCATCAAAGTATAAACATATGCTTTGATAGAAAATGTTTCGTCGTATGAAAAGAACGGAATGTCTTTGGACTGGGCGTGAAGATCAATGAGAAAATCAGCCAAAACACCGGCGCGCCAACCCTCATACAAATATGTACTGCGCTCGAGCGTAACACCAGGCGAAAAAGGAACAGCCTGCCAAAGCCCCTCTTTGTATGTCTGAATATACTGATCTCCAGGGCCTGCACGATAAGGAACAATCTTGGAAAGACCTTTTGTTGATAAGAAATCCAGTGTTTTAACGATCTTCATTTTGACATGGAACGCCGTTGGCGGGATCTGCTCAAGAACAAAACGCTCACCCTTTTCATCTTCAATGACAAGACGAAAGAGCGTGCGTTCAGGGCTTCCATCAGGAATAAGAGACGGGCATGATTTCTTAAAAGAAATGCCCCAAAAACCCAGGATCTCTTTTAAAACATCTTCGCTATAACGGGGACGCGCCTGAGCGCTCACAACTTTTAACGTTTTTAATGAATGCTCATGCAGGACAGATTTGACAAAAAGAAGTCCCTTGTCACAGCGATTGCCCTGAACCTGAAAGGCTCCTTCAGGTTTCAAATCACAGGTCAAATGACAGCCATTAGGGCACAACAAACACATAAGATCACGGGTCATGTAAAGCAGCCTATTGTTTCAAAAGAGCTTTGAGACGCCCCGTCGATCTTTCATCCATTCTGGTAAAATACACAGCCATGCCATCACCCACCGCAATACGCGAAACGCACGCCATTCCTTGGATAAAATTATCCTTATCCCCAGCCACCCGCTGAACAGCAAAACCCACTTCGTCATTAACCTTCAAATAAACACTGCTTTTCATAATGATAAAGGCGCTCTTTAAAGAAATATCCTTAAGCCTTCCCTGCAAGACCAGCTGCGACCCCACGCTGATTTGAGCCGGAAGATCGATCTCAACACGTGATTCCTGACGCTGTTCACTGGGTCTCATGTCCCACCTCTCAATTATTTACGGATGAATTCTTCTCAAAAAAGAATCAGGATCACCAATCAACCGGAAAATAATCCTTAAGAAATTTTCCGTACATATGCTGCCCTGTCAATATCCCGTTAAAGAACGGATCACAAACCCTGGCCGCCCCGTCAACAATATCCAGAGGGGGTTGAAAATCATGCATGTCCTGCTTGCGCTTGGAAAGATGAAACGGGTCCTCATCCGTGACCCAGCCTGTATCAACCGCATTCATAAAAATGCCATACTTGGCCAGATCACTGGCGGATGTGTGGGTCAGCATGTTGAGCGCCGCCTTGGCCATATTCGTATGCGGATGACGGTCCGTCTTCACAAAACGATGGAACTTGCCTTCCATGGCCGACACATTAACAATGTGCTTCTTACCCGTATTATCCCGCTTCATCATCGTTGATAACCGATTACACAAAACAAATGGTGCGATCGCGTTAACAAGCTGCAGCTCGATCATTTCTGCCGTCTGGATCTCTCCAAGGCGCAATCGCCAGCTATTAATGGCCCGCAGATCCACCTGCTGCAGATCGGCATCCAGTTTGCCCGTTGGGAAAACTTTTTCTACCGCAAGCGTTTGATCATGCACATAAGGGATCTGGGAAAGTTCCGCCGAAGAAGATAGTCCGATGCCGGGCACCTTGCCATGCCAGGAAAGCGCCACCCCCTTTTGCCCCTCACCGACAGACTGAATATCCAACCCAAGCTGTTGTTTGCACAGTTCAAAGGGACGCAGCAAGCCCTGCACATCTTCAGGCAATGTATTAAAAGCCAGCATTTCGTTGGCCATCATATGGCTATAAAAACCAGGCGGACGACGCACCGTCTGAGCTGCATTATTGATCAAAAGATCGAGCCGGCCATACGTTCGTTCGATGAAATTGCAAAAGATCTCGACGCTGGGAACATGCCTCAAGTCCAACCCGTAAACATGCAGGCGGTCACGCCATTGTTCAAAATCTTTTTCCCGAGCATAACGCAAAGCACTATCAACAGGAAAACGCGTGGTGGCGATCACACGGGCACCCGCACGCAACATCATAAGCGCCGCCTGATAACCGATCTTTAAACGCGAACCCGTGATCACAGCGACCTGTCCGTCTAAAGAAGCTGTTTGAAAACGCTTGGCATAATTGAACTCCGCGCACTTGGGGCACATGGAATCATAAAAGAAATGTAGCCGATTATAATCCGCCTTACATACATAACAGGCCCGCGGATTAACCAATTGAAGATCTTCGACCGGCGACTCCACAACAGGTCCTGTGATCTGTTCGGGTGCTGTGAAGACAGCCGCTTCTCTGGCACTGCGGATACCTGTAGCGGCACGAGCGCGCCGTTCACGGTCATCGATCTTCTGACGATTAAGCTGGCGCCTTTTACTGTCCCTTAACCGCACATCTTGACGATCAGGCCGTGATATCTTGCCCGTCAAGATCATAAGATCCAGCTTCTGCTTATCCGTTAAGTGTGCCATCTGAACATGATCTTGCGCAAGATTTTGTAAAACATCCAGACACGCCTGTATCTCTTGGGGCGAGTGTATCGGATCGGGAACTCTTTCAGTCACCATACGTCCTTAAAGTTTATTGTATTTTGTATGCCGGCCCTTGCATTTCTCGACCGGGTATTTTTCAGCATTTTTTTTGGTCTTGCGCGCGATCGCATCGGGAAGATCAATGTTCAGGTCATGCGCCAGTTCAAAAAGATACCAGGCCACATCCGCCAGTTCATCGGCAATCTCATCCTTGCATTCTTGCCCGTGCCGGACAACTTCTTCCGGTGACTTCCACTGAAAATGTTCCAACACTTCAGATGCTTCCAGCACAAGAGACAAAGCCACATCTTTATGATTATGAAACTGCTTCCAGTCCCGTTCATCACGAAACTTCATCATATCTTCTGTGATTTTCTTGATTTCTCCCATCAAACCTTCTCCTGTAAAGTATGACTTTTTCTGTTTTCGATCACCCTGCAGATCATGACCCCAAACTCAAAAAGTAAAACCATCGGAATAACAAAAATGATCATATTAAACGGATCTTGTGTCGGCGTAATAATAGCAGCCAAAATAAATATGATCAAGATCGCATAACGACGGCTTGAACACAGGATCCGTGTATTCAAAATCCCAACTTCTGTCAAAATCCCCATCACACAAGGTATCTCAAAAACAATGCCCCCCATGAAAATGATCGCTACGGCAAACGAGATATACTCTGACAAAGAGATCATGGGTGTCGCGATCCCTTGCCCAAAAGCAACAAGAAAGCTAAACGCTGACGGCAAAAGGACACTGTAAGCAAATGCAATCCCGCCGATAAAAGAAGCCAAGGCGAATAAGAACCAAATGGATACCGTCAAACGCGATTTACGCGGCATGGCCGGAGCCACAAATGCCCAAAACTGATAAAGCATAACAGGAAAACTGACAATGAACGAGGCCAAAAGTACAACTTTAAAATATGTTGTGAACGCTTCAGTCGGAGCTGTAAAAATGAATTCCCTGATCACCCCGCGCGCCGGCACTTCAAGCAGAGCTAAAAGCACATAACCTTGAGAAAAGAACACGAGCACAGCAAAAATAAAAAAGCCGAAACTCACAAGCACGCGAGAACGCAATTCACCCACATGATCCCAAAGCCCCATCTGATCTGATGCCCTAAGATTTAAATCTGTCATTTCCTGCCTGTGCCCCATATCCCCCACTTCACGACGAGGCATACTGCAAAATCTTCTCGCGCAGCTCCTTAAGCCCCACAGGCTTAGGGAGCAAATCATTCATCCCCGCCTGCAAACATGCATCATGACTCGTTTTCACAATATCCGCTGTCAAGGCAATGATCGGCATATCTTTATTAATCTCAGCACGGATGATGCGCGCGGCCTCAAGTCCATCCATCTGAGGCATCTGAATATCCATAAAACAAAGACCATAGCTCGAGGCCTTAAGTTTTTCAATAGCTTCCATACCACTGCCAGCATAATCCGCAACACAATCCAGGACATCCAAGTAGGCTTTGATCAATTCCTGATTCGATACACTATCATCAACAACGAGGATCTTCTTGCCGGCACAAGACACTTCCTTGGCGGTGTGCCGGGTCACGATCGGCCCCTCTTTCCTGTTATCCCCAAGAACCACGGTAATGACCTTGGCCAAATCATCCGCCCCCACAGGTTTGGATAAATAGCCGTGAAATCCGCCTTCCCTGGCTTGATTAGCCGTCCCGACGCGTAAATCAGAAGTCAACGCAATGACCTTAACATTCTTAAAATAGTCCATTTCTTTGACTTTTTTCGCAAAACCATAACCATCCATATCCGGCATCATAACGTCTGTCAAAATAAGATCAAGTGCCCCTGACACACCCGCAATTTTCTTCAAATGCTCGATGGCCTCAGATGCAGATGCAGCCGTTGCGACGACTTCCATTTGCAGATCCTGGCAATAACGACTCGCCAATTGAACCGCCAGAACATTGTCATCTACAACCAGAACACGCTTCGCTTGCAGATCCTTGATTGATAAAGGAACAATATCCATTTGAAATGCAGGATCTGCCTTCAAGAAAGAAGCTGTAAGAATGAACTCGCTGCCATTCCCGGGAATGGACTCAATCCATATCTTTCCTTGCATGGCTGTCACTAGCGCGCGTACGATCGCAAGCCCCAGTCCGGTTCCACCAAACTTGCGTGTTGTCGAAGGATCTGCCTGTTCAAAGGCCAGAAAGATCTTTTCCTGTTGATCCTTGGGTACTCCGATACCCGTATCCTTAACCGTAAAACGCAGCCCTATTTCACCACTTCTGCCCTCTATTAAAGAATCGTCCAGACGAACAATGATCCCAATACTTCCGCTAGCCGTAAACTTGATCGCATTGTTCAAAAGATTCACAAAGATCTGCCGCATGCGCGTCGGGTCACCTTTCAGATAACGCGGGATCTCTTTGGGAATGTCCACGTAAACCTCAAGCGGCTTGTCTTCCAGGCGAGGCAAGATCATCTTAAATACGTCATGGATCAAATATCTAACATCGAACTCAATGCTTTCCAGTTTGATCTTGTGTGCCTCGATCTTCGAATAATTTAGAATATCCTCGATGATCGACAATAAATGCCTTCCACCCGATTGAATAGAATCCAGATAACTCTTCTGCCGGTCATTGATCTGTGTCTTGGATAAAAGATCACTGAACCCCAAAATGGCATTCATGGGAGTACGGATCTCATGGCTCATATTAGCCAGAAATTCTCCCTTAACCTTGGCCAATTCCACCGCCTTAATACGGGCCTCTTCAAAATCATCTCTTAAGGATTCCGAGATCTTAAGCGATGTTTTAAACTCCTCATTTGCAAAGCGCAACGCTTCTTCAGCTTGCTTGCGTTTGCTGATATTCTTGGCAATATGCACGGTTGCAATAACATCCCCTTTATCATCCATGATCGGCGAAACATTAACTTCCAAGAATGCATCCAAATTCGGCTCAAACAATTCGACCGTTGTGGGCATCTTAGTTTTTATCGTTTGGACATGCGGGCACTGCGGGTGCGGTGTACCCGTACCATGCACGAGAACATGGCATTTTCTGCCAACCAGCTCCTGGGGAGACATCTTGAACGCATCCGCATAAGCTTTGTTCACCCTCAAAAGAGAACAATCCTTATCTTGAATCGAGATCATGTCAGAAAGAGCATCCAACGTCGACTCCCATTCTTTAGCCGTAAGTTCTAACTTAACTTTGAGTCTTTCGCGCTCAAGCATCTCTGTATTAAGCGCAGCGATCGATGTTGTTGACGTCTTAAGATCAACAGCCATCAGATGAAAAGCTCTGGCAATTTCACCGACCTCATCATCAGAGTACCGCTCAGGATGAGACGGTAAAAATCCCGTCCTGAAATCTTGGATACTCTTCTTTAACTCCTGAAGGGGGCCGGCAATCTTTCGCCCAACAAGAAATCCGATCAACCAGATGAACAATGGCGTGAAAATAATAAAAACAAAAAAAACAAGAGCAATGCTCCGAACAGGCCGCAATGCTTCTTGTTCATCGATCTCAACCAAAAGCGCCCAACCCATCCTCGGAACATTTGCACGAATGCCCAAAACCCTGACCCCGCGATAATCTAAACCAACATTAGCTTTTGCATTATTTTCATCAAAAAGACTTTTATAATGGTCTGTCTCAATCCTTTGTTTAAAAACAGCATCTTTAATAAATCTTGATGGCGTGATCATAAAACCATGTTTATTAACAAGATAAGCCTCACCCGACTCATACCTCCCCAGCTTTCTCATAATGATGGCGTTTAAGACATTCATATTAATATTAGCTGCCAGCACACCCAGAACTTCTCCTGACTGAGAACTTCTTAAAGGTACAGAAAGCGAGATGAGTGGCTGGCCATTCTTATCCCGATACACATCCTTAATATGCAATTCTTTCTGCCCTCTCAAAAACACTTCATCACTGGATCTGTCGATATCCACCATTTTTTCATTGCTGGAAACAACGATCCTACCTTTCGCATCCATCAGAAAAAAGCTCGCAATATTAGAATTTACCATCTTTGTATTTCGTAAACGTCGATCAGCAAGCATGAACTCTGTCTGACAATTTTGCGGATCTCTTTTTCTTGCCTGCAAATACTCTTCCAGAACGACACTCTTTGATAATTGCCCCAGCGAAACCGACAACATATCTAAATATGTTTCAACGTGCGCCGCTTTAGCGGCTGTCACATCCTTCAAATGCATGTCGATCATCTCGCTTGTCACAGATGATACGATAAGAAATATAATAAAAAGCATGGCTCCTGTAACCACAAAAGCCATGCCCCAGAAAGCAGCTGAAATCTTAGTTGCAAGCTTCATAAATCCCCTTTAAGAATGCTCCGTGTGACCTTGCGCATTAATAAGCGCTTCCAAGGCTTTAATCTTCTCTTTTAATTCTATGATCCTGATCTCACGGCCCATCATGGTCTTATTTGACCTTTCGAGGGACAGCATTTTTTCTTCTAATTCTTTTCGACTTATTAACAATTCCTCTGTATTGCGCATCAATTCCCGATTGGTGAGCTCCAAACGATCATTAACGGACTTGATGGCATCCTGTGTTTGCTTACGTTCGGTAATAT
>CAJBYM010000086.1 GCA_903959815.1 Candidatus Omnitrophota bacterium | reverse complement strand
GTTGCTTCCATAGCCACGCCATACGACCCTCCTGAACCAATGCCTTGCTCTGCGACATTTGAGGCATCCAGCCCAACGGCATCTATCACCGCACGGATACCAGCTTGTGTCGGTCGCTGATAATGTTTCACAAATATCTCAACATCCTTGTGCCCCGACCGTGCCATTGAATCTTTAATTGGAACTCGATGCAATCCGCACTGGGTCACATACCTCTTTCTAAAATATCTCGCAGTGATGTGAAACCCCAGGACCGCCATACTTGCCTTCTTTATATAAACTTCCTGATTGGTTGAACTTATCTTCTTTCCAAACTGATTACAGAAGAGATACGGTGACTTACGTAATTTGCTCCGATGATACCCGTTTATTATCACTGCTTTCAATTCAATATCGCCATCCGAGTGCAGTTCAAGTTGACCATTCTTCCGATTCTTTGCGGTAGATGACTTGATTCTGATTCTTATGGGTCTCCTGCCTTCTTCTTGCCACTCGATTAAATCCCTTTGTATTTGAGCCGTTTCCATCGGTCGACGCCCTGTCAAAAGGAGAAACTTGAAGAAATCACAGTAGCACGGCGCATCCTCTTCCATATGGTCAAAGAGCCTTTTAAGGTCAGCGTTTGAAACGTTGGGATAATACTCATCCTCATTATCCTGCAACTTAACAAACCCCTTAATGCCGTCATAAGTATCCCTATCCAAGAATCCGAGCCTCTTCAATCGCCCAAGAATAATCTTTACAACATTGGATTCTGAGGCCGGGTTGGACTTAATTTTCACCCTGGACTTATAACCACCGGTATACCAGCTCAGATAACGGTTCAAAAAAGCTTCCGTTAACTCTGCTGGACCATTTATGGTCAAGCCTGTTGCTAAAGGGAACTCACTGAACAGCCGATAAAACCGCTTCTTGTAACCCCCTATTGTCTTTGAAGTGCAATCCTTAGACTTGCAAGCACTCTCAAGCTCATCCCATATATCATCCAAACTTGCAGCTTTGATAGACTCGCTCAAGGGATTAGCCTTAACGCCCTGCAGTTCTTCCACGAACTTATGACGCAGGGCTTTCACTTCCTTGAGCGAGTCACTATGGACAGTCGTATACTCCGGCTTACCGTCTTTCCCGTAACGAGAAAGCTGATACGCATTTCTGCCAAACCATCGCACTCCCGGAGCCACTGTCCTTCTCATCTTCTTCATAGCAATCAACTGACTCTTAATTTTGAGAAGATATCAGCACGTCTGACAAACTTCTTCCGACCGTTTGAAAAGGAATGAAGGCTGATACCCCGTCCCTCTCGCCATCTCCGGTCGTAAAAAGTTTGCGGCTTAACCTGCAAGACTTGAGCCGCTTCTCCCAAGGTCATATATTCCTTCTGAAAGTCTTCTGCTGTTTGAACCATAGACAATTCCTTTTAATGCTAGACTTGCACACATTAGCTCCGACGCTGCGAGAACGGCAAGTCAATTAATACTACATAGTCATTGAATGCCTGGCACAATGCCAGGCATTCAAACCCATCACATTACCCAACCACAGTTTCTCCTGTGTTTAGCTGACCCGCCTCATGTAATTGAAGGTTATTGCAACCGTTATGTGTGAACATAATAAAATCATTCTGAGGAATCGTAGTGAGCATCAATTCCTCCAACACAGACTCGTCTTCGTCTTGCTGACGATTAACTCGCCATACACGAAAACCATCATTTTCTCTAACTGGCTTTTCACAGTCACAGCAAAGGCCTAAAATCCTGCCCCGAGCCTTGGCCTTTTCTCCTATCAAGTGCGTTTCCTTATATTTTGCAAAACACGCCCCATGATGTGTCAAAAGATTAAAGGTCTCATCCCGATAAATGAGCGCACGAAACTCGTCTATCTTAATTTCTTTGTTACATTGCCTACATACAGGAACACAATAATGACACCCCATCACAACACCCCTTTCATTGACTGTTCGTATTTAACAATTTGTTCGGCAATCCATGTCAGGTCTGACATTGAATATAAAACGTCATTCCTTACGACTGTATTGCGCCCAAAAACCCTTGACCTCCGACACAAATCCTATTTTCTTGTCAGAAATATAACCTTCCTTGCGGTCAAGCAACTCCACACCATTCTCAAACAGGACCTTTAGAAACATGACAACCTCAAACATATACGGCGACATGTCGTGAAAAGAACCAGATACAAATACTCCATCCACCTCACCTGCCAGCACCAATTTCAAAAGTTTTTTTATTCCCGGTCTATTCATCATGTCGTAATCACCAACGTCTGTAATTGAATCAACCACTACCCAATCATAACGCACTCGCTCACGCTCAAAAACACCATCCAACGGGTCCCTCCACGGATTATGCTCGTCTAATTGCCCCTTATCCCATTGATACAACACAATCCTTGCCCTGCTGTTAACGCTTCTAATTTCCGTCTTCATGATTTTTCTCCTTGGCTTTATCTCTACTATTCTTCCAATCACAAAACCTTGATTGGCCTTTCCATTCAAAATCTACACGAAGCCACACTTGCCGCAGGCTTCCGGTAGGCAGAGGAAGGTTATTTCACATGAGCGCAAAATCTGTAGACCAGATGCACCATGCGCTGCGTTCTAATCAACATAACTAGCTGAATAATTTCTAACGACTCTTCGTTTGGCTGTCGTTAAACGGCGTATCAGTACGCCCTCTTAGCACTTCCCGTCCTTAGGGGATACCTGAAAGAGTAGCTTCCGTATAGGCTGAGTCTAGGTTGGCAAGCCTCCGGTTAGTCAGACCGTGACATCGCTTTCGCTTGTATCTTGCCGTCCCATCGCTGGGCATTGTTTTAAGACTCAGAACCATTGAGTTCCGTTCTCTAGTTAAGTAAACAGCAGGATAATCCGGAGTTCAGCATCACTCTCGGTGAGCTCATTGGTTTGGCTAATATCCCGTCAGACAACATTACTTGCCTAGAAAATAAAAAAACCCGAACAACAATATTTTGTTATTCGAGTGGGTTCCCGTCGCAAGCACACAAGCCCTTGTTCCCTTGTGTCTAATTTAGTTTAATTGGGTTTCGATAGGTTGGTTCCTAATGCAGCAGCACAAGCCACTATTCCCTCGTGCCCGGATGCGGATTGATTACCGTTAATGCAGGAGTGGTTCCTGGTGCAAGCAACACAGGCCAGTATTTCCCCGTGTTCTATATTCATTTTTTTAAGTTATAATATTATTGGAATTTTAATACGAATTGGTTTTCGGTGCAGCACACGAGCCCTTGTTCCCCCGTGTTAGAAAATACTATACCACGTTTCTTTAGGAAATCAAGAGCAGTCAAGCACAGTCACGGCGCAATCGAGCGTAGTCCAGAGCCCATCCGATTACTCCAAAACGCCGCCCGACGGGTTTATGTCCGATTAATGTCGTGTTTGTCGGGTTTATGGCGTGTTTCTCTATTCAAGCCCGCCTTGTCCGATATGTCCGATAAATGACCGATATCTCAACGACTGTTTCACAACTATTCCGGATTGCCGACAAATTGCCGTTAAATTGCCGATAAAATACGCTGCCCTATTCCCCATTCTTGGTGAAAGCCTCGGCTACAAATCGAAGGGTCTCTGCGATATCAGGATTTCTCAAGCAACCAGACTTTAATCGCTCAATAAGACCCAAATCATCCTCAGTTAACGCCGATAACCTGAACTGCCCGACCATATTCTTTTCAATGGTCAACCCTTTTATACGGTCAAACAAGAGATAATCATCGCCATTGGTCACCGCAATCATCCGACAACCAACTTCAAGGGCATAACCATAGGCCTGTTTTATAGCTGCAACTGATTTTATCGGGTTCAAATCCCACTCACGCTTGACTTCAAAAATAATAAGCCGGTTATTATTCGCCCACAGAGCTATATCAATCCTACCCTGTCGATATTTGATGTCTTCATGTTTACTGTATCCAAGTGCCACAAGAAAGTCTTCGACGAGCGACTCATGCGCCCTTTCTTGATGGTCCTCATCCTTGCGCAACGACTCAATGGCCTTAATAATTGGCTTTAGATATTCTGGCGGCTGAACCACGGAAGGCCGAGCCACAGAGACTGGCTTTTCTCCCAACAGTCGTCGAATATAAAGTGGAACTTCTGAATAGACCTTCCCCATGGTTCCATAAGGCGACCAACCAGTTTCACCATCTCCAATAATATCTTTCCGCTTAACATAGTCCGTATAAACCCATCTCACCTTAAAGAAATGGGAATAAGACTCATCCTTTTTACCCGAATCATGCAAGCCCGATTGATACTGGTACCCCGATTCAATAATGCCGACCCCAAAAAGTCCATTATTAGCATTGTTCACCGCCACATAATCGCCTTTCTTGAGCGATAAGAACTTGGCAAAAGTATCGACATCAGAGCTGCTGTAATCCGCCTTGAGAACGATATTCTTCACTTCTTCCATGGACTTTCCCGTCAAATCAACATCCATGAACCCAATAGCGATATATCCTTTCTCACGAAATTGCTTCCATGCATATTCCTTCATCCCAGCAATATGCGTCGGTGAAATAGTAGTAAATTGTGGCATTAACATTCCTCCTGGTATCATCGCCCCGGTTTTTCATCACCGAGAACAACCTTGTACAATCCTATCAAGTTATTCGCCTTATCGGTCGCCTCCTCCAAAGAAAGCTCTATTCCGAACTCAGCTTTATATAGGTCTCGGAACTCTTGAACAGCCTTCTCTGAAATCATCCGCACCGCCAATGTCCGTTATGTCCGATAAATGTCCGATATCCTAACGGCTGTGTCACAGCCATTCCGATTGCCGATAAATCTTTTGGATAAAGAATATTCAAACCTACAACTCGTGCTTCTTTCCGTCCTCTAACATCACAATATTTGTCTTGAAATATACTCCGTATTTATCAGCATTCTCGGTATGAATCGGAATGATGTTCTTGGGTTTGAGCGCATTGACAAATTTAACCAAGTCCCTAAGGTAAGCATGGCCTGAAGCGTGTAACTTAACGACTTCAACTTTGCTTTCCTTCCAGAAAACTTCCTGCTCCCTGAAGTATCCTTCCCATTGCGAATAAATGAGCGTCGAACCAGAAAGCAATCTCTTGTTCCGCAGGATGCTCCTCATGGTAAAAGAATCTTTAACCAACATTTTATGTCCCAAGGAGAAGACTTCCTCTTTCGTTATCTTTGCTTTTCCGAACCGATACATCCCTTTCTCATTCAAAACTTTGCCAGTGTATTTGTTGGGAATAAAAAATATCCTCATCTTCCCGCCCCAGTCATATTGCGGCACGCCCTTGGCAATATCTTTCAAGGCGTACAGGACATAAGCTGTGTACGGGTCAAGCACAAGCAGTGTATCGGTTTTCATACACGCACGATATGCGGAGACTATTCTGTCAATATTTTGCGACGAACAGGATAACAAGGTCAGCTTGCCCGTTGATTTCAGCAACGCCGTCATTTCCTTCTCAATATCTTTTTCTGTCCGGCATTCCTCGTCTTCTCTGGAAAGCATCGTCCCTTCCATAATCAGGAAGTCGATGTTCTTAATCGGTTTCTTGATAATAGCGTCGAACAATACCTTCTTGCGGCCATGCCCCCTGAAATCACCCGTATAGAATAACCTCTTGCCATCGGCCTCTATCAAAAACGCCATCGCGTCGAATCCCGAATGGTCAACCAAGTACGGTGTGACCTTGATGTCCTTAACCACAAATGTTTTCCACGAATCAACCGTCCTGATGTTCTTCAAGTCGCAGTTCGACTGATTAAACGTATAACTGACGTTTATCAATTCCTTGGTACCTCGACTCATATAAATGGGGATATCGGGATGGACGAAGGAAAGCAACCCGTAGTGGTCTTGATGGGCGTGGCTTATAAAAATCGCGTCAAAGGCAGGGTTATCGTATAAACCATCGATATCAGGAAGCAATCCTTCCCGAAGAAGCTGCTGTTTAGATTTCTTCTTTACATCGTCAGAACGATATTCTCCTGACAATGGCAATCCAAAATCTATAAGAATCGTCGCAGTCTCGGTCTGCAATTCAATACAGGAGCCGCCAATCTCATGCGTCCCGCGATGGATGATTAAATGCATGGCAATGGCACCGGAGTTAATACCCTATGGTCATCATATTTATAGACCTTCAACCCTGACAGAAATGTGCTGTCGTTCAGCTTGTCCCGACATATTGCCAAGACCTGCTTAAACGTATTAAACGCAGAACTCTCCTTATACCCCGCCACCACCAGCACAGGGACGAGTTCCGTGCTGAGCATGACATCCGGCCAGCTCCGGGATATCAACCCCATTTCCTTCTTCTGCCTTATCATGCCGTTAACATTTTTTAAGAAATCTTCTCGATACTGACTTACATATTCCGTGAATATGTTGTAATAAAGCCCGATTTGTATCGGTGCCAGATAAATCCCCTTCGTACTTGAACCGTGCTTGAATTCAACAAGATAAATCTTTCCTTCTCTTGTCACCGCCAAGAAATCAAGCTCGTTGCCTAACGCTTTCTGGGTCAGCTTCCCGCCGAAAAGCTTGGCATCCACTTGGCTCAAGTGTCCATTGATAGCCATGAACTTCGCTCTATGCTTACCGAAACATTCCTTCTTTACAGCCTCGCTCGCGTGGCCGATAACGACTTCTTTATCGACGACCACAAAATCCTCACTTCCATTACTCTCAATACCGAATTGCCTTGAGAACAAATTCTGGTAATAACCTTCCTTTTTATTGTTGTAATATCTGTTTAGGGACGCATCCCGCTCGACGAAACCAAGAAGCCTCTCGAAATCATCCTTAAAATCCAAGTCTGATAATTCTCTGCAACCATAGATTTTGAGACCCTTGTTGACCGCCAAATCCAGATATTTTCCAGCGGCAGAGACATCAACCATCCCGTTGCGGAGACCGATGCCCAACAATCTCGACGTGCCGCGATACACATAAATCCATGCCTTCGATTTATTGGCTCCAATCAGAAAATCTAAATCCTTCCGACCTTTTACAAAGTAATACAGCCAATTAAGGCCACCGTCTGGCATTAAAAGATTCTTTAAAGCGTCCGAAATGACTCGTTGATAATACATCTTTGAGGAAGTCATATAATCACCGACTAAGGAATATATCGCCACGAGTAAGGCATTCTCACAAAAAAGGCAACTCAAAAGAGTTGCCCTGACTTCTAGAAACCATCAAAAGAGCCAACGCAAACTAAAACACACTAAAAACTCTCCCCAAATAATGTTCCGCTTTCATCTTTGTCATAAAGCCTCAACACCACCTCATTATCGGGAAACACAACAATCTTCCCATGCTCATCATGTGGCAAATCAGAATCAATTATCGTCAATATATACTGCAGCCCATACTTCTTGCAAACATCCCGTACTAAAGCAATAAAATTCAGTTTCTTCCTATCATCTAAACCCTCCAAACAGCCATCATGATAAACAAATCTATAAAAAGAGTGCTGTGAATAGGTAATCAAAACAGCCAAATCAAAAGCAATGCACAGCATCTTCTTATATGTTGTCCCCTGCCCCTCTGCAGTTACTTCCAAGTCTGATTGATTTTGTACATCTGCGTTAAAATCTACGTTACCTTCGCTGTTTAACGGTATCGAAATAACCGCTGGAGCTCCTAAAACCGTCTTCACAATCCAATGGAAATTCTTCCTTATTTCTTTATAGAAATCATTCCCCCTGCCAACTACATCTTTAACAGACTTTACACTCTTCTCAATTGCGACGTTCTTCTCAGCAATCAAATCCTCTAGTCCATGAACCTTCTCAACGCCCTCCAACCGCTCTTCAATTCTTGCAATTTCAGATTCAGCTTTTGCCAATTCCTTCTGATAATACTTAAATTTCTCGTAACTATCCTTATCCTTAAGTACAGAAATCGAAACACTCTTTCTTGCCTCAAGCTCCTGAAGGCTTTTCTCAACCTCAATGAGCTCATTCTTACAATCAGTCAACCCCTTGCTTAAATACTTTTGTCTTTCAGTTGATATCTGAACATTAAACTCTTGCAAATCACTATATTGCCTTAACAAATCCTTCGGGAAATATATTTGTACCTGTCCGTACAACTCTTGCATGGCATCAACATCAAATGAGGGCAACTGATTCCCCAAGACCGCCCCAATCTTTTCAATCTCGGAAGTTAAATTGTACCGTAAAGAATTATACGAGCTAATTTGCGCATCTAATTTTTCTAACAATTCCTCGTTAACTTGCTTATCCTGATGATAAAAGTTGAAGTTATCAACCTGCGCCTCTGCCAACCGCTTCTCTTCTTTCTTTATTTCAAGAATACCCTTCAACTTATCGATTTCTTTTGTGTCAACCACCTTCTGTTCTTCAATTTGATGAATTGCTTCCAACAAACTTTGCTTTTCATCCTCTAGCTCATATTTTTTAAACAATACCTTTCCATCAAATCCCAGCAAATCAAAAATAATCGGCTTCCAGTCTTTATGTTTGCCAACGAACTTCGCTAATTGAAAAACATCACGATAATCATATTGATTTCTTAAGAAATACGAAAGTCCTGCTCTGAAATTGTCTCCAGCCAGAATATCAAAATCAAGAAATCGCGACAAAATTGTTTTTGCTTTAGAAAAAGAAACCTCATCTTCATCCCAATCAACAACCAATGGGAATCCCGTCACTTTTACCGCACTAGATTTAAAAGAAATCTTCGACGACTTCTCAACACTCCTTTTTATAAGGAGATACTTTCCATCGTTTAATAAAATTTCCAGATAAAAAACATGCCCTTTAAAAACCTTCGGATGCTTTTTTAAGAAATTATCTTTATCGAGCTTCTTCAACAGACAAAAATCAATGACATTAATTAAGGAGGTCTTTCCTAAATTATGCGTATCCTTATTTTTGTCCCCCTTATCAACTATTTCGCCCAATATTACGTTAAGCCCATCAACAAACTCAATGTTCTTAAAACCTTTACTGGCGTATATCTTGTTTAATCTCATCCGGAGAACTCCAGAGAATCAATATCTTGATAATACTTAACCTTACCAATCAAAAAAAGAAATGACAGTGCCGCCAAATAAACCTCTTTGACCTCATCACCGACTTCTTCAACTAACAACGCTAACAGCTCATCAAAAGGCAAAATCTGCTTATCTTTTAGAATCCTAATGATAAGCCCGCCAACATTAACCACAGACACGGTTAAATTTGAATGTTTATCCAGACTTAACATCTGACTCCAACAAACCTATATCACAATTAAAATACATATAATGCAAGAACACCCTAATCAGTCTTCGACGCTGAACAACATCAGGATGGCCATTGTCGATAACATGGTTATACGCCACCCTCAAAACCTCCTCGAACATCCCATAATCAGAGCGCTTTATCAATATTTGCTCTTGCAAATCTGCAACTGTATCATCGTAAAAGTCTCGAAACTTCTTATTCTTACCAGATTTCAGAAATTTATCGATTTGCAAAAAATATGGCAATGATTCTTTCTTTATAAAATCAAAATAGTCGCTGCTCAATCGATTGATTCTATTTTTTTCTTCCTTATCTATCCATTTAATGCCACGCACAGCGCCAATCTTTTTCTTGAGCGTATCTTTTTGCTGTGAAAAATGTTTTATTACTTCCACCAAATCCTGCTCATAAAACTGAAATGGTAAAAGCAAATCGTTTAGTTTTGCAATCTTTGCAATATCCGGGAACTCTTGAAGATACAAATGAATCCTCTCAACACCCAGAACACAACTTTTAATTTTTAAAGAAGTTGAAATAAGGTCGGTGATTTTAGGTTCAGCTAATCCTGAAAGTTTACGATTCGTAAACACTAAATAGTGTTCAGCTTCTCCAGAGGCAATTAACTTTGGCAATCTAGTGCTCACTTCCTTGCCTAAAATATCCTTAAAAGCACTTTCCGAGCACTTTGCTAGCGGATTCTCTGTATGTTTAGCTTGTATTATAAACTTTCCATCCCAAGGCGCTGCAGTACTTGGAAATCTTTGCGCTTTGCCCGAAAACTTTGCGTCCCTACCACCATCTTTTCCCGATGAGAACTTAATTGTCCCCATCCCTAAGACTCTATCGCAAATTAAGACAACCAAGTCTTCAAAACCTTGCCAAGTTAAATCATGTAGGGGGTACTTTATAGACATTTCTTCTCATTTATCAAACAAGACATTCTGAACCAGTCTCCAACAACTCCAACACCTTTCCTCGCACCTTTACATCAATCTTAGTCCCGCCGTTAGTCTCTAGGGCGTTGGGCGATACACAAAGAGCTGGCAAATCAGCAAAGGCCTCACCCACACCAACATAAGGCTGGGCGTTAAATAACCCGACCTCACCAAAGTGAGTGGGCGAAGGCATCGGAACCATGTCATAAGGCTTCTGAACACCAATAAAAAAGAATCTCCTGCGAAGCTGGGGGGCCCCAAAGTCGGCAGAACACAGAAGCTTGTGATTCACGTTGTACCCAAGCTTATCCATTCTCTTCAAAATATCATGCATCAATTGTCCGTTTTCAACACCGCGCAACCCAAAAACGTTCTCCATAACAAAATAAACAGGCTTCAACTTTTCAACAAATCTTAAAAATTCAAAGATTAACGTTCCTCGAGGGTCGTTTGTCGCCTCTTGTTTACCGGCTTGACTAAAAGCCTGACACGGCGGACCACCAACTATTAAAGGCAAAGTTTTGTTCTCAAGCAATAACGAAGGAATTAAAGACTTTGGCTCTACCTGCCTAATATCAGCGTTAACAACTTCAAGTCGTTTGCCAAAATTATGTGTTAACGTTTTACAACAGTCCGAATCAAACTCTACTGCGCATTTTGAAACAAAATGAGCTTTTCCAACCTTTGCTTGCTCAACCCCCAAATCAAGCCCACCCGCGCCGCTAAAAAGACTTAAAACCGGAAAAGCTTTTTTCTGATAACAGGCATCTCCCAGTCCTCGAGGATTATGTTTCAATAAATGCTGCATAACAGCTTGTGCCGCTGCTTGGGCAAGTTGAACGGGGACTGCATTTCCAACCTGCATTTGAGTGCTGGTTAAAGAACCAATAAACTCATGCTCATCAGGAAAGCCCTGCAAACGAGCTGCCTCACGCGGTGTTATATAACGATTTTCATAAGGATGAACAAACTTATTGAATATATATCCTGTCACAGTCAAAGAGGGCTTTTGCGGGTCCAGACGAATGATTCTCATATTGGGCCCACCGACACGATTTGGGTCTTCCTTAACATAGAAGCGAAAACTCTCGTGCCAAAGCTCCTCTGGCAGGTCTTGCATCTTTTGACCAATTTTTAACGCATTGATACGCGCTTGAACAGGAGAACCAACTTGTCTCGCTATATGATTAGGAATTTTCTTCATCTCTTTTTCCCAAATACAAATATCTCTTTAAGCCACTCATCCCGCAATTCACTCGACGTAAATGCAATAATACCGTCGAAAAGATTTACCACGCTTGCGTCTGGCGGTAAATCAGCGGCACGATGGTACAACTTTCCGTCCGTCTTCGTCCACATCACATCCGCAATCGAATCTAGATAATCACCATAATGCTGAACAGCGTGTATATTGGAAATCAAACCAACTGCAATGTGCCAACGTGCTGGCTTTGGGAACTTCGCTACAGACCCTATCTTCAGAACCTGATAAGTGCCTTTTTTTATATCATCAGTCCTATCCATTCCAACACTAGTCTTGTTATCACTTATTGTTTCATAGCCCGTACCGCCAGAACGTTTGGGCC
>CAJBYM010000085.1 GCA_903959815.1 Candidatus Omnitrophota bacterium | reverse complement strand
ATGGACGATCAGATGCCGGAAATGAGTGGGGTTGAGGCGGCCATTATTATTCGTACCGAGGAGAAACAGACGGGCCTTCATTTGCCGATCATTGCCATGACCGCGAATGCTATGGCCGGGGATCGTGAAAGATATTTAGCGGTAGGCATGGATGGTTATGTGTCCAAGCCGATCGATCGTGATCAATTATTTAGGGAAATTATCAACCTTGTCAAACAAAGGAAAGAATCATGACAGATATCATTGATCTTAAGGATGCGCTCGAGCGTGTGCAGGATGACAAGGAACTGCTTTTGGAGCTGTTTGATATTTTTATGGAAGATTTTGTGGGGAAGTATGCGGCTTTAAAAGAAGCGCAGGCCAAGGGAGATTGTGCGGCATTCCAGATGTTGTCGCATGGTTTAAAAGGAGCGACAGGCAATATTTCGGCGCGCAGCATGCATGAGAATTGCATTGAGCTGGATCATAAAGGCAAGGCCTGTGATATTACGGATCTGGCGCCGAAGGTTGAGCTTCTTGGCCAGCAGTTTGAAGCGTTTAAGGTTGAGGCCGCGCGGGTCAAGAAGGAGTTTGGAAAGTAGTTTATCCCATGGTTGTTGTTAAAAGCCCCCGAACGTACATTGTTCTATTGGTCCTGTGCGTTCTGGGGCTTCTTGTTTATGCTAATGCCATTGCGCATCCTTTTGTGCATGATGATATTGTTTATATCCAATGGAACCCTTTTATCGGGCGTTGGGATAATATTCTTGATGTTTTCTTGCATCCGCAGCTGCCGTTCGGCCATGTTCAGACCCCCTATTATCGCCCTGTCCTTGAGATCTTTTATCGTCTGGAATTCTTGCTCTTTGGGATGAATGCGTGGGGGTTTCATCTTGTCAATATCTTGATCCATATCGTTAATGCCTGGCTAATTTATTTATGCGCGCGCCGTTTGAGGTGGGCGCATGCATGGGCTTTCTTTATAGCGATTATTTTTCTGGTCCATCCGATCCAGACGGAAGCTGTGGCTTGTGTCTCGGGTATATCTAATCTTGCGGTTGTGATGTTCATGCTTTTGGCTTTGCTCTCGCATATGCGTGGACGTGCGGCGGGCAAGGTTGTTGTGTGGGGGGCGCTGGGCTTTTGTTTGTTGGCTTTCTTTACGAAAGAACAGGCCTTGGTCTTTGCGGCGATTATTCTTTTATATGAAATCTTATACCGTCGGGAGAGCATGGTCGTTAAGGCCAGGGTCATCTTGCCTTTTGTTGTCATGACGGGATGCTTTTGGGCGTGGAGGATGCATTTGTTCCCGGGTTTTGCATCTGAGATAGGAGGCAATCCCCATGAATTGAAATTGCGCATCCTTGCCATGGCGCGGGTCATAGGGATGGATCTGGGGCTTATTTTCTGGCCCGTTGATCTTCATTATTATCGCAGTGTGAATGTGCTGGCGCCGCATGGCTGGACCTGGGGTGTTTTAACGGGATTGACAGCGATGGGCGCATGGTTTGTCGGACAGGTTCCTTTTTATGTGCGGCGAGGTATTCTGTTCGGGCTTGGCCTGGCCGGTGTGATGCTTCTGCCGGGATTAAACATTCTTCCTTTGATCAATGAATACTCCTGGATCCTGACGGCCGAGCATTTTATTTATTTTTCTTTATGCGGGGTTATGTTGGCTCTTGCCGCGGCAGGAAGTTTCTTGTTCAGGAAGGCTTTGGGACTTCGCCGTCAGATCATGCTTCTTGTCGGCGGTGCTCTGATCGTTAGTTTGGGTATGGTTACTGTTTATCAGAACAGGTTTTGGCGCGCAGAGGTGCCTTTGTTTGAGCGAACACTCCGTTTTGAACCGGGCTTGGGGCGCGTCCATATGCTTCTGGCGCGTGCGTATGCGAACGAAGGCCGTCTTTCCGACGCGGTCAAGGAGTACACAGCAGCCTTGCAGATCATGCAGAATTATGTTAAAAGAACACCTGCTTCTATGGCAGTCCATGCTCTTTACCAGCAGTTTGTAAAGGCTGTTTATCACGATCGCGCACAGGTGCGACTTATCATGGGAGATCTTCAGGGTGCTGTGTTAGATTATAGAGCCTCTTTGAAGATGGCGTTTGATGGTAAAGACAGTCTCTCGGCGAATAATCTTGGGCTTGCTCTGTTGCAGTTAGGGGATCGTACGGGTGCGCGGGAGGCCTTCATGCTGTCCTTGAGACTCGATGACAAGCAACTGCAGGCGATGAACAATCTGGGTATGATGGCGCTTGAACGCCGGGATCATCGCATTGCAAAATTCTGGTTCTGTCATGTTATTAAAATATCGCCGGGATACATTCCTGCGTTGGAAAACTTGAAGAAAGTACGGTGACAGTATGGTGTTTGGATTGATCGTTGGAGGGGCGCTTTTTATTCTGGGTCTTTTGGCCTATGTGGTGTCCCAGTGGCCGGATCCTGTGAAGAAGAAAAAAGAAAAGAGAGAGCCGGCGCCATCCATTGTGCCCCAGAAGGATGTGAGTGAGCTCACGGAGCGTTTTGAACGACGTATCCGTACGTTGGAGAATGCACTTCACACGGCGGAGAAAGAACTGAAGGATAAGGATAAGCAGGCCCAGGAATTAAAGGCTGCGATCGGTGGGCTGGAGCGTCAGTCTGAGCAGGAAAAGGCCTGGCGTGAAAAAGAGGAAGCGTTTGTCATCAAAGAAAAGAAGCTTGAACAGGATTTGCGTGCGGAGATCAATAAAACCCGGGAAGAGCTTCATGTGCAATCCAATCTGCGCATTCGTCTGGAATATGAAGTGAAAGAATTGCGTTTGGTCAAAGATGCGCTTTCGGCAGATCTCAGGAAATTCACGGGTCAGAACAATGAGTTGGATCGTCGTGTGCAGGATTTTATCCGTGAAACGCGTGAATTGAAGGCAGAGAATGCCAAGCTTTCCTATAAGAAAGAAGCGGATCAGTGGGTGGCCAAGGATGATTATATAAAAATAGAAAGGCTCCTTAAGCAAGCTAAAGAAGATATCAGCCGGATCAAAATGCTTTTGCCGGTAGATCTTAGGGATATTGAGGAAGAAAAGAGGGGTAAATATGGCATTTGAATATCGTAAGCGTCTTCCCGGGGTGGAAGAGATCCTCACTGAATTGCCGGTCAGTCCTGCTCTGGCTGAGGTCAAGCAACGCCGTGACCGTGAGGTCACAGATATTATTACGGGTAAGAGCAGTAAGTTCCTGATGGTGATTGGGCCTTGTTCGGCGGATAATGAAGACGCTGTGTGTGAATATGTTGCGCGGCTGTCAAAGCTACAAGCCCGTGTTAAAGATAAGCTTATGCTTTTACCACGTATTTATACGAATAAGCCCCGTACGACGGGGATGGGTTATAAGGGCATGGGGCATCAGCCTGACCCGAATGAAGATCCGAATATCGTCGCAGGCCTTATTGCGATCCGCAAGATGCATATCCGGGCATTGGGTGAGTCTGGGTTAAGTGCAGCGGACGAAATGCTTTATCCGGGCAATTATCCTTATCTTGAGGATGTTCTAAGTTATGTGACCATCGGTGCCCGTTCCGTCGAGAATCAGGAACATCGTTTGACGGTGAGCGGTTTGGACGTTCCGGTCGGGATGAAGAATCCGACGGGTGGGGACATGGCGGTCATGCTCAATTCTGTACGTGCAGGGCAGTCGCCGCATATTTTTTCTTATAATGGTTGGGAAGTGGCAACACCCGGGAATCCTTTGGCCCATTGCATTCTGCGCGGAGCGGTCAGTCCTTTTGGCCACACGCTTCCAAATCATCATTATGAAGACATCATGTTTTTGCGGGATCTTTATGCCAAAGCAAAACCCACTGCTCTGGTGAATCCGGCAGTGATCGTTGATGTGAGCCATGCCAATTCCAATCGTCAGTTCCGGGAACAGCCCCGCGTGGCACAGGAAGTCATCAATAGCCTTAAGTTCGCACCTGACCTGCGCGGTTTTGTCCGCGGCATTATGGTCGAGAGTTATCTTGTTGAGGGAGCGCAGGATGTTAACGGCGGGGTTTATGGCAAGTCTATTACCGATGCCTGCATGGGTTGGGAAGATTCCGAGAAATTCGTTCTTGGTGTGGCGGACCAGGTTTGAATCTCACGGGGTGCGGGGAAATGGGAGGGTGTGTATGACAATGGTTGTTGTGATCTTTCTGATGATCATGACCCTGGGAGCGGGGTGCTCGCCGGAACCGGTATCGGAACCGACGGAAAAGCTGCTCGAGCGCGTGCCGGAAAATGTTACCACGCAGACCCAGGATCTGACACCGCGCATAGCTTTTTGGTATGGCAAAGTTAATCAGCATGTGGACGGCGGGTTCTGGAAGACCGATCTTGACGGGCGTTCAGGCGCTAACAGTGATCCGTTGACGTACTGTAGGAAGTTCTATCCGCAGACCGTTCGTGTTGAGGCATATCCTGGTGAGCAGATCAATAGTTGGTGCAATGGAGGGAACACGGACTGTCATCAAGAAAGTGGCCCGCGTGCAGAGTCTACGTACAAATGTGTTTTTTGAATGAGGGTCTTTGGGGTGTAAGGATATTGATCCTTGCCCGACGTATATTATCAGGTGTATAATGACAAGAATCACGAAGTTTATTTAAGACAAAGGAGAGGGCATATGGTTTCCAAGAAAATTGTTAAGCTTTTGAATGAACAAATTGCATTGGAAGCGGATTCTTCCAATGTTTATCTTGCCATGGCGGCATGGGCCGAGGCCAATGGCTGGAAGGGCACGTCCGCTTTTATGCATGCGCAGACCGAAGAAGAGCGCGGGCATATGAAAAAGTTCATGCATTTCTTACTTGAGGTTGGTGAACAGCCTGTGGTCGCGGGTATGAAGGACCCTCAGAACACGTTCAAAGACATCAAGGAAGTTTTCAAGCTTGCTTTGGCCCATGAAAGAAAGGTAACAGCGTCTATCAATGATATTATGACCGAAGCCCGTAAGAGCAATGATTATGCGGTCACTGCGTTTTTGCAGTGGTTCATTTCCGAGCAGGTTGAGGAAGAGGCGGCCGTAGTTCAGGTGCTTGATATTATCGAGAAGGCCGGCCAGGTCAGCATTTACCTTGCGGATAAAGAGATCGGCGCCATGCGCCAAGGGAAATAAGAATTGTTTTCCAAACGCACAGATTGGGAATTATCTGAGAACCCCCTTTCGCTCGCATTGCATGATCTTCGGGCGAAGGGGGTTTCTCTTTTTGACCTGACCGAGTCAAACCCGACCCGCGCGGGCTTTTCTTATTCTCCGGAACTTTTGTCTTGTTTTTCTGATCCTGCCAATTTGATCTATGCACCGCATCCGAGGGGCATGCTTCGGGCCCGTGAAGCCGTGGCGCGGTATTACGGGGATAAGCAGATCAAGATTTCCGCGGAAGATATTGTTCTGACTTCGAGTTCTTCTGAAGCGTATGCATTTCTTTTTCGTCTTTTGATGGATCCGCAGGATCGAGTGCTTTTGCCGGCACCGAGTTATCCTCTCTTTTCTTATCTTGCGGGATTAAATGATGTGGATGTCGCCTATTATCGTCTTTTCTTTGACGGGCAGGCATGGCGGATTGATTTTGATTCTTTGGAAGATGCGGCGGACCGTGATGCTAAGGCGGTGATCCTGGTCAGTCCTAATAATCCTACAGGTTCATGTGTCAGGCCCGATGAGATCGAGCGTTTGAATGTTTTGTGCGGTGAACGTGGTATGGCCATTATCAGTGATGAGGTTTTTGCGGATTATATTTTTGATGAAAAGAGAACGGCTTATCGCACCTTGGCCGGAAATGCGGCAGTTCTTAGCTTTGCGTTGGGAGGGTTGTCCAAGGCGATGGCTATGCCGCAAATGAAATTGGGATGGATCGCAGCCAACGGGCCTAAGAAGCAGGTGAGTGCGGCGCTCGAGAGGCTTGAGGTTATAGCCGATACGTATCTTTCGGTGAACACACCGGTGCAAAATGCGGCCGGGATATGGCTTGCCGGGCGCGCGGTGATCCGTGATCAGGTGATGGCGCGGGTGAAGGCTAATTATGAGCATTTAATATCTGTGGCGCCCCTCCTTGTTAAGGTGTTTCCTCTCGAAGGCGGATGGTATGCGGTCCTTAAAGTCAGTCTGAGCATTCCCGATGACGAATGGGCTCTTGCCCTTTTGCGTGAGGACCATGTTTTTGTACATCCCGGCTTCTTTTTTGATTTCGATGAAGAAAACATTGTTGTTGTCAGCCTCTTGACCCCGGAAGATGTTTTTCGTGAAGGGATCATGCGGCTTTTTGCGTCTCTTGAAAAGTAAGCATTCTCTGTTAATATAGCAATATTAGTTATAAACAACATATGAGGTTGTGTCCTATGGCAAGACCGAATTGGGATGAGTATTTCATGAAATTGGCCATGCTTGCGTCCGAGCGTGCGACGTGTCCGCGTATGCATTGCGGTTGTGTGCTGGTCAAGGACCGCGAGGTTATTGCGACGGGCTATAATGGGTCTATTCCGGGTGATGCTCATTGTGAAGATGTCGGTTGTCTTGTGGTGGACAATCACTGTGTTCGTACGAACCATGCCGAGATGAATGCTATTGTTCAGGCCGCTAGAAAAGGCCATATGATCGATGGGGGAACGGCTTATGTGACCAATATGCCGTGCACGACATGTGCCAAGGCACTCATTGCTGCTGGGATCAAGCGTGTGGTGATCTTTTCAGATTATCACAGCACGCTGGCGACAGATTTCTTTGCCAAGGCCAAGGTCCAGATCGACAAGATCGCCATGCCCTCGAAAGAAATTTGTTACGACCTTGAGAAATATACATCGGCCAGGAAGACGACGTAGTCTATGACGATATTGAATGCGAAAAACGGGCGGATCACTGCGGGTGGCCGCCCTGTT
>CAJBYM010000084.1 GCA_903959815.1 Candidatus Omnitrophota bacterium | reverse complement strand
TTGACAGCCTGACGCTCCGCGAACTGTCGCATCATCGGATTACGGCTGTTGATCTCAGGAATGTAACGACGACGGCCGAACATCGTGGCCACAAAACCATGCTCCCTTGCCTCTGCTTCACATTTTTGCATGAACGCCTGAATCCCGGGATAGCGTAAAAAATACCGGTCAATAAAATCCTGGGCCTCGCGCTGCGGCACGGCAAGATCTTTGGCCAGGCCGAATGCACTCATCCCGTAAATGATCCCGAAATTGATACGCTTGGCCCTGTAACGCATCTCTGTCGTCACATGCTCCTGGGACACCTCAAAAATAAGAGCTGCCGTAAATGTATGGATATCCTCACCCTTATTAAACGCTTCCATAAGCTTCGGATCACCGGCCAGATGAGCCAAGAAACGAAGCTCGATCTGGGAATAATCTGCTGAAACAAGCACGTGCCCTCTGGTCGACGGAATAAAAGCCTTGCGGATCTCACGGCCAATATCCGTACGCACAGGTATGTTCTGCAAATTAGGATGATCTGCGCTCAGACGTCCTGTTTCCGCTCCCGCCTGATTGAACGAACAATGAATACGCCCGTCCATGTCCATGAGCCGCGGCAAAGCATCCAGATACGTGGACTTAAGTTTAGCCAACTGCCGGTATTCGAGGATCAGCTTAGGGAGCGCATGCATGGGCGCGAGCCTGCTAAGGACTTCCTCATCCGTCGACGGACCGGTCTTGGTTTTTTTAAGAACAGGCAACGCCAACTTCTCAAAAAGAACAACGCCCAGCTGTTTGGGAGAATTCAAATTGAATGCCCCGCCAGCCAAGGCATAAAGATCATCGGTCATGGCTTTGATACGGCGATCACATTCCGCTGCAAGTTCGTCGATCTTTTGCGTATCCAAACCAACACCTTCACGTTCCATATCCGCAAGCACCGCACACAGCGGCATTTCAATATCCTTGAAAAGATCCATAAGTTTCTTATCGATCAGATCAGCCTTAAGGGGCGCATATAATTTCTCCAGCGCCGCCGTCTGATGCTCAAGCACGAGATCTCCGTCAGGGATCGAAATGTCCAGATACACTAAAGCCAAAGCCGGTATCGCAAAAGATGATTGGCCTGATTTTAAAAGATAACCCGCAAGCATCGCATCAAACACCTGTGCCTGCGGTGTGATCCCCAAAAGGCCCAATGCTTTCAAGAAAGGCTTGGCATCATAGACACAAAGATGAACACCTGCTGTCATCCAGACATCATTCAAACCCGCGAGCTCTGAGGGCGTAAATGTAAACAGAACGCCGCCGCTCGAAACAAGGAACCTCTCGGCCACATGACGCCCCTGCTCATCCTCACCCATCACAGGAAATACGGCCGCAACCCCGGTCAAAAGCATCACACCTGCACATTGAGCCACATCATTGCCGCCATCTTTAAAAGATGACACCACACCTGAGCGCTGTGGTTGAACTTCTTTTTCAACGGAAAACTCATCCGCCAACCTGCGAAATTCCAGATCCGTAAAAAGCGTCACCAGCTTTTTGCGATCCATTTGACCGCTGCGGATATCATCCAAAGAACACGTCAAGGGAACATTCCTGTCCAGAGTGGCCAGTTCACGGCTTAAAAGAGCCGACGCCCGCCCCTGTTCAACCTTATCTTTCAATTTTCCCTTAATATCAGCCGTATGCGCCAAGATCTCATCAAGAGAACCAAATTCTTTCAAAAGCTTTTGCGCCGTAACATCCCCCACACCTGCAATACCCGGAATGTTATCGCTGGCATCCCCTGCGAGGGCCAGATAATCCACGACCCTTTCAGGCCCCACACCAAAACGTGCATGCGTATCCTCGGGCCCCAGTAGCGCATCCTTGCGACTATTATAAACGCGCACAGATCCGGTAATAAGTTGCTGCATGTCCTTATCATCAGACGCAATGATGACCTCATGCGTCGATGATGCAAAACGTTCAACGAATGTTGCGATCACGTCATCCGCTTCATAGCCTTCTTTTTCAAAGACCGGGATACCATAAGCCCTGAGAACATCTTTAATGACCGCGATCTGCTCAGAAAGCCCCTCGGGCATCGGAGGACGCTGGATCTTATAATCCGCAAATTTGGCCCGACGGAACGTTTCTTTGCCGGTATCAAAACATGCTGCCGTATAATCAGGCTCATACGTCTTAAGGACTTTTCGCAAAATATTCACAAACCCGAAAACCGCATTGGTTGGCACACCCCGCGAATTGCGCAATTCCTGCACCGCATAAAATGCACGGTAACACAGGGCGTGTCCATCAATGAGCAGGATCCTCTCAGCCATCCTATTTCTCCAACGCTTTCTGCCGTGCTGCCTTGACATCCGGGTCACTGGGCACAAACAAAAGGGCCCGGTCAAACGCCTTCAACGCTTCATCACGGTAACCATCATGCAAAAGCCTTAAGCCCTTGTCATATTCCGTCATCGCAATAACATGATCCTGGTCGGCACTTGAACGTACATCTTTTAAAACGGGACGGATCTTTTGCATGGCCTTGGTCCGTTGGAGCATGTGCATCGCAGCTTTATGCCCCCGCGATACCTCTAGACACATTTCAAATGATTTGCGCGCCGCGTCATACCGACGGGCTTGAAAAAGATCCATTCCCCGCTGATAATCAACCTCGGCATTAACAACACTCTCGCGCAAGCTCGGGACCACCTTCTCCTTGGCACGCAGGATCATCGCATTTTCCAAAGACTCCTTATCAACAGCTTTTTTCTTTTTGATCAATGTGCGTGAAAACTTTGTAATGCGATCTAAATCTGCCTGTGCCTGAAGCGTACGCGGATCATGCACATTCCCGAACTTAACGCGTTTCTCAAAATACTGACCCGCAAGTTCAAAGTTCTGCTTGTTTTCATAAAGGTACCCGAGATTGCTGTACGCGGGCAAACACTTAAAATCTGCCGCAAGTGCCTTGAGATAATGCTCTTCAGCTTCATCGATCTTGCCCAAGGCCTCAGCTACAAGTCCGATATCATTCAACAGAGCCGCATCGTCGGGTATAAGAACTTCAGCACGCTCATAAAGGAACAATGCCTGAGCCAGATCACCCCGCATCTGAGCTTCATACCCCTTAGCCTGATATTCATGCGCGACCTGGCGGTCTAAAGACTGCGACGCCAGGGCCAAGGATGGCAAGAAAATAAAAATGCAGAGAAAAACCTTGAACATTAAGACGTGACCTCAGAGACAACGGGTGCAAGTTCTTCCGGATGAAAGAACGTTTCCAGAATATCACGCGGTAAAAGATCAACTTCTGTAAGCGTCTGGTCATCGCCCCACAAGCCGGCCACAGCTACAGATGATTGGAGCACGCCTATATCCGTATTCAGGGCATATGCCCCTGTAAATTTAAGGCCTTCATCCCGACACACCACATCAAGGGCATGGACACCCGGCATATGGGTCCGAAAAGGCCCGCTGACAAGGATGCGATCAACAGCGGCAAGCTCGGTATCATTCAAAAACCGTAAATCGGCTGTTACATCCTCTATAACCACCATATCGCATGCCACAACTTTTCCGGATTTCAAACGCACGGCTTTCACCTCTGTCTCGCCGATAATATCATCAATGCCACCCAAGATCAGACGAACACCCCGTTTTTCCAGCGCCCGTGCCAGAACTTTAGCCCGATCAACACAAAGGATTTTAGAAAGCAGGACCTCATCCCGCACAGCCACAATGACATCCTTGCCAACAGCTTTCAAAGCCAAAGCAGCCTTAATGCCTGAGAATCCTAAAGGCTCGACTAGGACCGTTTCCGTAAAGGTCAAATAACGCACCAAATTCTTAACGGACTCAAGGCGCGCCAAATGAAAAACACCCTGACGTCGAACACCCTTGAACGCCGGCCAACGCGGCTCTGCCCCATCGGTAATGATCAAACCTTCAAAATCTACCTGGGTTTTTTCAGCCATAAAAATACGTTTGCGATTAAAATTTATCCGCGAGATCTCCTTGCCCAAAATAACCTGAACTTGCGCGGACTTAAAAAAATCTTCGGTTGCGCAAAAAATATCACTTTCTTTAACGGACCGGTCAATGAGGCCGCTTAAAAGTGTCCGGTCATACGGAAGCTGTCCGTCACAACTGATGAGTGTTATCCCTACGGATGGGTCGCGCTCAAGCAATGACTTCACCGCCGCATAAGCGGCCGGCGATTGACCTATGATCACAACATTTTTCATGATTTTCCGAGCTGATGTTTGAAGGTTTCGATACCATTCTTCATGAGCATGACCGCTGTGACAGGACCAACACCACCGGGAACCGGGGTCAAGAAACCGGCACGAACACAAGCTGCATTAAATTCGACATCGCCCGTGATCTTGCCATCCACCTCATTGATCCCTACATCAATGACAATCGCCCCCGCACGGATCCACTCTCCTTTAATAAAGCCCGGCTTGCCCATGGCAACAACCAGAACTTCAGCCCGTTTGATATGATCCTCAAGGCGTCCCACACGACTTGTGCCGCTATGACACACCGTGACAGTAGCGTTCTTTTCAAGAAGCAAGAGCATCATGGGCTTACCCACAATTTCACTGCGGCCAACGATCACGGCATCCTTACCGCTAAGATCCACCCCGCTGGATGCCAAAAGTGCCATCGCTGAAGCAGGTGTGCACGGAATGATCCTCGTTTTACCCAGCATGAGTTTGCCCAAATTAGCCACACCCATACCCTCAAGGTCCTTGTCCGCCGTGATCATGTTCACGGCTTTCTGGAAATCAAGCCCGGCAGGCAAAGGCTTATGGATCATCACACCATGAACTTCAGGATTTTCATTGAGGAATTTAACTTGATCAAGCAACTCTTTTTGAGTCGTATTCTGCGGTAAGTACGCGAACTGATAATCAATGCCGATCGCCTCAGCTGCGCGCTTCTGCGACTTTCCGTACGACGCCGCACTTGCATCCTGACCAACCACAATATTAACAAAGCGAGGCGTTTTGCCTGTTTCTTTAAGCAAACGATCAACTTCGAATTTAAGTTCAGCAATAAGTTTCTGAGATAACGCTTTTCCGTCCAGAATGGTCGCGCTCATGCATTGGCCTCTTGCATATAACGGCCAGCTTGAATGCCGGCCTTAAGAAATGTCTCGGCAGCTTTCACATCACTCATAAGATGCGGATTGCCTTCCTGATGGAGATAAGGAGTCAACTGTAAACACACCTGACACAGGTCAATAATGTCCTGCGGGACCCGGGCAGCTTCGATCTTGGCCTTCTCATGAACCAATTTATCACCGGCCTTGCGGGTGCTAACCACATCAAGATAAGCCTGCGCATCCTTACCCGCGAATTCAACCAATTGAAGTCGGGCCGCATCTGCCGTAACAATAATATCGCCGATCTTCTTTTCGACCTCAGAAGACTTGCCCTTACCCAATGAATAACGAGCGGACATGCCGATCAGGGCCGCTCCCATGGCACCGCTTACTGCCGCGGCAGAACCACCCCCCGGAACAGGCTCACGCATAGAGAGTTTTTCCAGGTATTGGGCCAAAGGATCGTTGTTATAAGAGATCATGCAGAATAAATTTTTGGAAGAAAGATAGGTTTAGATGTTTTGAAAAGAATACTGGGAGTAGGCTCCCTACTGCGTTGATATAATAACTTAACTGGTTTTGTTTTGCAATAATAAGATTTAATTATTTAAACGGATAATGGCTTCATCAAAAGATAGAACATCAACCATATGCCGTGAACTATCTGCCAAACGTTGATCCAGCGTAATAAAAGGCCCCTTCGCTTCAATCGCAAGCGCCAGGTAAGCGGCATCATAAAACGTGATCTTTAAACGCGCCGCTAGAGCATAGACATCCTCCATCGCGGGATGGGCCACGTGCATCCTTTCAAGGATCTTCTGGCAAAGCTCACAGAGCTCTTGCCCATCCTCAACAGAGAACCTCCTGGCCAGAACGCCTTCTTTCCAAATGATATTCCCCAGCTCAAAGGATGCCAGCGTTGACGTCCCCTGCCCAAACATCTTTTCGGATTGCCCCTGGCTGATAGCCGCAAAAATAGCACTCGAATCAAAGATCATCATCGATCACGATCCTCCCGTAACGTAGCCACAACATTCTTCAAAGGGATACACCGCGCTAACCGGGAAGCCCTTTCCCAGGATTGACGCTCTTTGAGCGATCTGGTCCGGGACGCCCCGCGATCGAGTCTTTCCGCTATAACATCCAATAAAATATCACGCATGCTTTTATGCTCCTTTATTCCCAATTCTTTAAGAGCCGTCCACAACTCATCATCCATTCTTAACGTATATGCTTTCATAGCAGCCTCCTTATGCTATGAATATAACACAAGATACCAAAATGTCAAGATGTCTAAATGCCAAATGCATCTTTAAGAAGATCGGCCTCAAAGCTGCTATCACGAATACAGCGAATCCCCAAAACATCAAATCTCGCAAAAAGATCCTCCGTTCGAAATTCATCGATCAAATATTGCTGCGCAATGCGCCGGATCTTATATTGTTTGCGCACATGCACAGCTTCGAACGCGTCCCAACCATCCTCTTGCCGGGTCTTAACCTCGATGAAACAGATCACTCCCCCTTCGCGGGCGACAATATCGACCTCTCCAACCTTGGTGCGGTAATTGATCTTGAGGATCTCATAGCCACGTGCTGTGAGAAATTCAGCCGCGAACGCTTCGCCATCTTTGCCCAACTTATGAGAACGCATAGGAGCATCCGTTCAAGGGTGCGTTTTATAATCTCAAAAAAAGATACACTCAAGGAATGTGGACAATATAAGTTATTGTTGTAAATTCGTCAATATATATTTGATTTTGGGACAATCAAAGAGATCTGAACGTTTTTCGATGAATGGGAGAAAGCCCGTGCGCACGGATCGCGTCACGATGTGCTTCGGTGGGATAACCTTTGTGGCTTTTAAATCCATACTGAGGATAAACTTGATCGTAATCACCCATAATGCGATCGCGCGTGACCTTGGCCACGATGCTCGCGCACGCGATCGCCAGACTCTTGGCATCACCCTTGACGACACATTCAATTTTATACGGGATATCACCACGATAAATATTGCCATCAACGAGAACCTTGATGGCCCCTGGAGGAACTTCGTAGGTTGAACCTGCGAAGTTAGCGCAACGGGTGGACAAATCTTTTACAGCCGCGGTCATGGCCAAATGTGCGGCACATAAAATATTCACCTGATCAATTATCGCTTCGCTCATGATACCCACGCCCACCACAGCATGGTCATGGATCTCCTTGAACGCTTTCTCACGCTGAACTTCGGACAAAACCTTGGAATCACCCACACGACAGGTAAAATTTTCATCTTTGATCAGAACAGCAGCCGCGACGACAGGACCGGCCAAAGGTCCTCGCCCAGCCTCATCCACCCCAAAAAGAAAGCGAAAGCCAATGGCTTTCGCTTTATCAAACTCGATCAATTCATTGTGTCCACAATAAGCGCGAGGCACTTATTCCGCAGGAGCCATCTGGGCCATCTGCGCCGCCTGATCTGCTTCAGAAACCGCATTGGTATCCACACGGGCACCTTTGCCACTCTTATCGCGCAGATAAAACAACTTCGCGCGTTTAACACTACCACGGCTAACGACCTTAAGACTGGCGATAACCGGCGAATGCAAAGGAAACATCTTCTCAACACCCTCACCAAAGGTCATTTTGCGAACCGTAAATGTAGCCTTGTTGCGCGTACCGACTTTGGCGATCACGATACCTTCCCAGGAATGCAATCGGATCTTATCCGCCTCCTGAACCTTGATCTTCATTTTGATGGTATCACCGACGTTGAAATCCGGGATATCCTTACGGATCTGTTTTAATTCAATGAGATTTAATTTAGCTAAACGACCTGCCATGTTTTCTCTCTCCTACGTCTACTTTTTTAATAAATCAGGGCGAAATTTTATTGTGCGCGCATGCGCTTGGGCCATTCGCCACTTTTTTACGGCCAAATGATTGCCGGATAATAACACAGCAGGTACTTTATTTCCACAAAAATCTGCAGGGCGTGTGTACTGGGGATATTCCAGGAGGTCCTGCTCAAATGATTCATCCAGCAAAGAATCCTCTTTTCCCAAAACACCCGGGATAAGGCGGGTCACGGTATCAACGACAACCATGGCCGGGAGCTCCCCTCCTGTCAGAACATAATCGCCGATCGAAAGGCTCTCGTCAACGACCATCTCACGGACACGCTCATCAATGCCTTCATAATGTCCGCAGATAAGAATAATATTCTTTTCCTGCGCCAGTTCTTTGGCCTTCTTCTGCGTCAAACGCGTCCCGCCCGGGCACATATAAATAACTTTAACCTTGCGGCGCCCCTTGATCTTCTTAACCGCGCCCACCAAAGGCTGTGGTGTCATAACCATACCAGGCCCGCCGCCAAAGGGCCGATCATCCACCTTACGATGAGGATCCTTCGTATAGTGACGCAGATCATGAACCTTAAAAACGACCTTTTTCTTCTCCTGGGCCCGCTTCATGATGGACTCATCCAGCACAGATGAAAAAACTCCAGGAAATATCGTAATGATATCAAATCGCAACATATCTTTACACCTCACCAACGATGCCTTTTTCGATATAAATATCTGCAACTTTAAGATGGAAACGTTCAAGTTTACGTGCAAAAAGATAAGCACCGATAAAACAAAAGACGCTGGCCACAACCAGTGCCGCATCAGCACCGAATCTCGCCGCAAACGCTCCGGCACCCAAACTTCCAAAAGGGGCCGTACCCATGAGCGCAACCGCGTAAAGGCTCATGACGCGCCCTCGCTTATCATCATGCACAAGCGTTTGCAAAACCATATTCCCGCCGCCGATCCCTATCATCATGGTCAACCCTATCATAAAAGCAGACAACGATGCAACCCAATATATCTGGGTTGCCGCAAACGCCGCCAACCCCAATCCCATCACAGCCGCAGCCAGCGCGATCTTCTCGACAAAACCAGCGATCGTTTTCTTTTGAGCCAAATAAACCGTTCCAACAACAGCGCCCATGCCCGAGATCGTCAAAAGGGACCCGAACATCCTGGGTCCTCCATGAAAAACCTCTTTCACAAAAACAGGCAATAGTGTATTAAGAGCTGCCCCGACAACACTAAAAAGAGCAACAATGACAAGCAAAAGGCGGATGGGTAAAAACCCCAGAGAATAACGCAACCCCTCCAGGAACTCGCGCCGCACGTCCATCACCGACGTCCGTTCTGCTTTTTCAGACTTGATCGAAATAAATCCCAAAGCCACAATGACCGCCGCATAAGAACAGGCATTGATCAAGAAACAGATCCCCTCACCGAACGATACAATAAAAATACCCGCCATGGTGGGGCCCACAAGACGAGAACCATTGAACATCAAGGAATTGAGCGCAATCGCATTCGAAAGGTCCTTCTTATCATCCACAAGTTCAATGAGAAATGACTGGCGAATGGTCATCTCAAATGCTGTGACAATACCCAGGAACAAGCTCAGAAAAATGATATGAATAATGGTAACCGTGTGTGTCAAAACCAGCACCGTCAGAACTGTCGCCTGCACCATACACAAAGCCTGAGCTAACACAAGAAGCTTGCGACGATCATAACGGTCTGCAACGACTCCGGCGAGAGGCGCGAGAAAAAGGCTCGGGATCTGGGACGCGAACGCCACACACCCCAACATGAACGGCGAACTTGTCAAACGGTACGCAAGCCAGCTGACCGCCATGATCTGCATCCATGTGCCGACGAGAGAAATGGCCTGGCCCCAAAAGAAAAGGCGAAAATTATGATGTCTGATCGAGCGGAACATTTAGATCTTTCGGTCTTTAACCGTCAATTGATAAACACACGGCACAACAAAAAGCGTGAAAAATGTTGAGACAAGAACCCCTCCGATGACCGTAACCGACATCGGAATACGCACCTCAGCCCCAGGCCCGATGGCCAAAGCCGGCGGGATAGCCGCCGCAATGGTCGCCAAAGATGTCATCAGGATCGGCCTTAAACGGATAGGACACGCGGTCTCAAGCGCTTCGGTGACCTTCTTACCCTCTGCACGGACCTGATTTGTGAAATCAACCAGCATGATAGAATTCTTTTTTACAATACCCATGAGCAAAATAAGCCCGATCATACTGTAAAGATTAACCGATTGCCCTCCGATCAAAAGCGCCATAAGAGCACCGGAAATACTGAACGGCAGCGCCAACAGAACGATGAACGGATGCAAAAAACTGTTATACTGCGAACCCAGCACCATATACGCTACAATGATCCCGAGGATAAACACAATGCCTATGCCGGCAGAAGAATCCTTGAATGTTTGGGCACTGCCACCCAGAACCGCCCGGTAACCTTCAGGCAAGGTCTCTTTGGCGATCTTCTCAGCCGCAACAATGGCATCAGACTGGGCCTTGCCCGGCGCCACATTAGCGAACATGGAAATGGCGCGTTCACGTCCTTTACGCGTGATGCTCTGAGCGGTCGTCTGCTGCGCGATCGTCACCACATCCTTCAAAAGCACCCGTTCCCCACGATTATTCATGATCCAGATCTGGTCAATATCCTCCATCTTCATGCGCTGATCTTCCGTCAAACGGATCCTTACGTCATAACGGCTTGCCCCACTTGAATATTTGGCCACAGCTGATCCACCGATAAGAAGGTTCACGGCCTGTCCGATCGTATCCATGCTGACCCCGCGCTCATCTGCTTTCTTTCTGTCCGGAACAACGCGGATCTCTTTCGCGCCCGGCTTATAATCACTGTCCACATCGATCATAAACCCGCTCTTCTCCATGCGCTCCTCAAGAACGGACTCATACTCAACAAGCTTATCCCAATCCGGACCGCGCACACTGAACTCAATAGGGAACCCGCGCTGGGATGAAAAACCGCTGAGCGACATATCCTGGATCCTGGCCTTAAGCCCCTTGACCTGATTCAACTCCTGACGAAAAATATTCATCAGATCTCCCTGGGAGGGATGATGCCCTTTCTTATCCACAGCCCTATCTTTAGGATCCTTGAGTGTGACGAACATATTCGCACCCGTAACATCTCCTCCGGACATCCCGCCGACAGCCACAAAATAACGCAAGATCTCCTGCCGCGACTGCATAAATTTTTCCGCCTCCCGTACACGCTCATCGGTGAACGTCAAGGATGAACCAGGCGGCGTCTGCAAAGAAATCATGAACATGCTCTGATCCTGAGGCGGAACAAATTCTTTCTTCAAAAGCCCCATGATCTTCAAAGATCCTGCAAAAACAATAAATGACGCGATCACAACAAACCACGAGAACCGCAAAGCGAGCCGTAATGTCGAGGCATAGGCCGCGGCCAATCTCTTGAATCCAACGTCGATCGCCTGCCCGAATTTTGTAAACCTCCCGACCTGAAGGAACTGGGAACAACGCATGGGGGTCAGCATCAAAGCTTCCAAGAGCGACAACCAGACGGCCACCGCGATGGTCACCCCGAACTCATAAAAGAATTTCCCCATAATCCCGGAAATAAAAATAACGGGGATGAAAATGGCAGTCATGGCCATGGTCGTCGCGAACGCGGCCCCTGAGATCTGGTTCGCACCTTTACTCGCCGCCACGACTTTGTCTTCTCCATGTTCTCGAAAACGCACAATATTCTCAAGCACCATGATCGCATCATCAACAACAATACCCACCGCAAGGGAAAGCCCGAGAACCGTGAACGTATTTAAGGTAAATCCGAGTAAATTGATAACAATGAACGTACCCAGAATGGATGTAGGAATGGCCAAAAGGATGTTGAGCGTTGCGCTCCATCCCCCCAGAAAGAGCCAGCACACCAAAGACGTCACAATAGCCGACAAGAACAGCGTGAACGTCAGCTCACGGATAGAATCCTCAATGAACTTAGTGCGGTCAAAAACAACCTGCCCCTGAATATCTGGCGGCAATTCCTTTTTCACCAACTCCAACCGGGCCTTGACCAGATGCGCCACCGCAACTTCATTGGAACCGCTTTGCTTTTTGATCCCAAGGCCAACAGCTTGTTTTCCGTTAACACGTGAAATACGACGGATATCATCGAGCCCGTCTTCGATCCGGGCCACATCCTTCAAATAAATGGGAACATAAATAGGCTTCCCGCCACGCTCCGTGATAAGGATATTGCCAAAGTCTTCGGTTGTCTTCGCCTCGCCCATGACCCGGATGCTCTGCTCTGTCTGCGCCGTCTCAATACGGCCGGCCGGCACCTCCGCATGGCCCTTGGCAATGGCCTGCGTCACATCCTGAATGGTCAGTTCATATGCGTTAAGTTTCTTGATGTCGATCCACAACCTAAGGTTCGGATCTACATACCCACCAAGCAAAACCTCGCCGACACCATCGATGGTAGTAAAACGGTCGCGCAAATGCTGTTCAACATATTCCATCAACTGTCGCTTGGGACGATCGCTCGTAAACCCCATGAACATAATAGGGCTGTCGCTGGGATTGGATTTGCGAATGATCGGCGGATCGATATTTTTGGGAAGTTTGCGCTGGGCCTCGTTGATCTTAGACTGGATCTCCTGGACCGCCACATCAAGATCATACCCCAATTCAAGCTCAACCGTCACAGAAGCCGTTCCCTGACGGACTGTAGAGGATATTTCCTTGACCCCCTGCACCGTCATCAGGGCCTGTTCAACCTCATTGACCACATCCGTTTCCATGACCTCGGGAGCAGCGCCTTCCCAGGCAAGGCTCACATTGATCGTCGGAAAATCAATATTAGGAAGCTGGCTGACACCCATGCGATTAAAACTGATGAATCCGAAGAACATAAGCCCGATCATCACCATCCAGGCAAAGACATAACGACGAATAGAAAGGTCTGAAAGCGACATTACTTGATCCCTCCCGTGGCCACTTTAACCAACCAATAACAACGAGCGGCATTGGACTTGGCGGCCACAACATCACGGCGCGCGCTCTGAAGATCCTCCAGCGCCTGAAGGACATCAAGATTACTGACCAAGCTCTTTTGAAAATCCTCAGCCTGGAGCTGATAATTCTTTTCCGAAGCCAACGCCGCCCTGTCAAAGGCCTTAAGTTTAAGCTGTGCCGACGACCATTGCGTATATGCATTGCGGATCTGAAGCAATGCTTTACGCTTGGTCTGACTGAGCCTAAAATCAGCCGCATTCGCCTGCGACCGGGCCTGGGCTACCTGCCCGACATCATTAAGCCCGTTGAACAGCGGCACATTCACCGCGAGTGTTGCATCCCAACCATTGTCTTCATAAGCATCCGCCCGCTTGGTATAAGAATTACCCGACAATGTTACTGTCGGCAAAAAACCAGACCTCGCCGATGTAATATTATTCTTGTAAGCCGCAAAACTTTCACGAGCGGCCACAACATCAGCACGACCATCTGCCTTCAAATAAAGCGACTGCAATTGAAAATCCTCAGATAAAAGGTCTTCTTCAACCAATCTGTCAAAAGAGCGTCCGATCAAAAACTCCACCAATTGTCCTGCGACTTCTTTCTGAGCTTTGGAAACTTCGATCGCCGCTTCATTCCGTCTCAACTTCGCCTCAGCACTGGCAACTTCACTCAAACGGGACTTACCAATGATCTGTCGTTTCTTCAACTCTCCCACGCGTTCAAAAAGTATATTCTGTGTGTCTTCTAAAACCTGAAGATCCTGCTGATAACTCAAATAGAAATAAAAAGCATCCGCCACATCTGTCAAAAGAAGCTCCTGGGCGCGTTTTAATTCCTGCACACGCTGCCGACCCACATGCTTGCTCGCTCCCACTGCCGCGAACTCCTTAAACCCTGTAAACAGGGGCTGTGTGAACGTGAACTTTCCCTCCGGGGTAGATCCTCCCAACGAACGATTGCCAGGCTGATCCTGCCACTTCTCGGAATACGCAAAAGCAATGTGAGGAAGGGCTGTGCTCAAAGCCTGTAACATCTGGCCCTCTGTTTCCTTAATATATTCTTTCTGAATAGCAATAGACTCACTCTGTTGCAATGCCAAGCCATAACATTCCTTAAGCGTCAGGCCTTCGCCCACAGACTCGGCCGCAGCTGTCCCAGTCAAAAATAGAAACACGACTCCCGCTATGACTTTTTTCATATAGCCTCTATCAACTCTGAATTATATTTTTTAAGATACGAGCTCTGGAACTCATCATATGTTCCCGCATCGATCGCCTCACGGATGCGACGCATAAGTTTGACGTAATAATGAACATTGTGATAAGCGGCCAGACGCAAGCCCAAAACTTCGCTCGTATTAAAAAGATGCCGGATATACGCACGGGAATAATTCTTACAGGCATGACAATCGCATTCAGGGTCCAGCGGACCGAAATCAGCCTTGAAGGCTCCATTACGGATCACAATCGTCCCCTTGTCCGTAAAACAGGTGCCGTAACGGCCATAGCGCGTCGGAACAACCGTATCAAACATATCAATGCCCATGCCGACCGCCTTGACGATCTGGTCAGGCATGCCGATCCCCATGAAATAACGCGGCTTGGCTTCAGGCAGCATATCCACGGTCCAACCCAGGACCTCGAACATCTCTTTGACCGGCTCACCCACCGATACTCCGCCAATAGCGCACCCGTCCGTATCCACCGCGATCAATTCTTTAGCAGACTGTTCACGCAGATCCCGGTAACTGGAACCTTGAACAATACAAAACAACCTCTGCCCCCGGACACGCATGCCTGTTTTATCAAAATGATCCCTGGTGCGCTTCATCCACTCCGTGGTACGCTTAACCGCAGCCGCCGCATCAACCTTGTGACACGGATAAGGCGAACATTCATCCAGAGGCATCACCATGTCCGACCCCAGAACCGTTTGAATATCCATCACACGTTCCGGTGTCAAGAAGTGCTTATCCCCGTCAATGTGAGACCTGAATTCAACACCTTCATCCGTCAGCTTGCGCCAATCGGTCAGGCTAAACACCTGATACCCGCCGCTGTCGGTCAAAATGGGCTTGTGCCAACTCATAAAATTGTGCAAACCACCTGCGGCGCCGATGATCTCAAGGCCGGGACGAAGAAATAAATGGTAGGTATTGGATAATTCAACCTCAGCGCCGATCGCATGCAGATCTTCCTGGGACAGCGTCTTGACCGTGGCCTTGGTACCGACCGGCATAAAAAATGGTGCCTGGATATCCCCATGAACGGTATGGACAATACCCCGACGGGCTTTAGTCCGCGGGTCTTTCTTAAGCAGTGTATAAAATGACACGATAGTCCTTAATGTATTACGCCTTGAACAACCCTTTTAACTTTGGATCCGTATCCATGATCTTCACCAGATCTTCCAATCTGTCTTTTTCAGAAAGGATCGTATAAAATTCCAGCTTGACCGTCGGCGCGATCTTGATCGCCTCCACCCAGTCTTTTCTGGAGAACGGATCTTCACGTATGATATCCCAAAATCCTGTCGCATCAAAAAGTGCGGCAATACGATCCGTGCCGCGACCTTGCAACTGACTGAGCATATAAGTCGCCACACCGACCTGCAATCCATGCAAATGAGGCTTGGAACTCACGAGGTCCAACGCATGTGAGATCAAATGCTCACTGCCGCTCGCTGGCCGCGATGAACCGCAGATCTCCATGGCTATGCCGTTGAGCATAAGCGCTGTCCCCAAAAGACGCATGCCTTCCAGGTCATGATCAGGCTTCGCCATCAGCTGGAACACCGTCGCGTCCGAAAGAAGCGCGGCAAAATCATCAACCTGTGTCCCTTTGATCTTGAACGCAAGCTTCCAATCATACACAGAGGTGATCTTGGCCACAGAATCCCCAATGCCGGCAAGCCACAAAATGCGCGGTGCGTTCAAACATACCTCGGTATCAATCACAACACCATACGGCATTGCCGCCGGGAACGAACGACGCTTGCCTTTGAAATCCAAACTTGCCTGAGGGCTGCAAAACCCGTCATTGGACAATGCCGTTGGGACAGAGATGTATGGCAATCGCGTAAGAAACGCGACATATTTCCCCACATCCAACGCCTTCCCCCCGCCGATACCTATGATCACCTGGACATTTTGCGGCAAGGACTGAAAAACTTCCTGGGCATGCTCAAAGCTCGAAGCTTCAACCAGGACCTGCTCAAGAACCATGACCCCGTGCGCTGCAAGGCTCCAATTGACACGGTCAATGAACGAACGGTCCAACTCTTTGCTAAACAACAGCACTGCCGTCTGAAATTTGCCGCGTTGGGCATAAACACCGATACGGTCAAGCGCACCTGGCTTGATACGCACTAATGTTGGAATAACAATGGATGTGTTTCTCACGAGCATCCTTCCTGTTCAATAAGCATCCTGGAAACCTCATGCCAATCATCGAACGGTTTAAACTCCTCACCGATCTCCTGAAGTTTCTTGGCAAGCCAGCTTTTGGCGAACCGACGATGAGCAGGGACCAATAACGCCGGAGCAAGATCCGGACGCCCGTCACCTGCAAAAGCAACACACGATGAATTCTTTAATGCTTCTCGAACCACCGCCACTTTATTAACACCCAGCTCCGCTGAAAAAAGAGGCGATGCGGGGGGCAATCGCATCAAAAGACCCTGATCCGCAAAAAAATCACCCGGATTAGCATGTACCATAATATTAACCTTCTGAGCGGCAAGAAGGCGCTTAATATACCAGTCACATCCGGCAGAAGCAACCACAACATCCCAGCCATGACCCCGGAGCTCGGCAACAGCCTGAGGCAGATCGGGATCGATCTGCATGGCTTCAATGATAGAAAGAAGCTTGGCTTCCGAGGAACGGATGCCCGCGAAAATCGAACGCAATGCTTCAAAATGCGTGATCTCCCCGCGTTCATACTGATGCCAAAAATCACCTGCAATATCAGGAAACGCGCGGCAGACCAGGTCATAAAAATCAAACCGGGTCATGGTTCCGTCAAAATCAGAAATAAGAATATTATTTTTCATATAAGGATTATGTCAGATTTATAACTAAAGGACAATCATTGCGTCGCCATAACTGTAAAATCGGTATTTTTCTGCGATCGCTTCCTGATAAGCACGGCGAATGAGATCAAGCCCACCAAAAGCGCTGACCAGCATGAGCAGCGTACTGCGCGGCAAATGAAAGTTCGTGACCAGAACATCGGTCATCTTAAAGTCCGCTCCGGGATAAAGAAAAAGATTGGTGTCATCCTCGCTCTTCCCCGTCCTTGCAAAGGCCTCAAGCGTGCGACAGCTTGTCGTTCCAATAGCGACCAGCTTCTGTCCCAAAACTTTAGCGCCAGCTAGTTTCTTTTGAGCCGCCGCAGGGATTTCATAATATTCAGAATGCATGGGGTGTTGCGTAATATCCTGTTCTTCGACAGGTTTAAACGTTCCGTAATTCACATGCAGCGTAACTTCTGCAAAAGAATGCCCGGCCTTCTTTAAAGACGCCATCAACGGTTTTGTAAAATGCAAGCCCGCCGTCGGCGCCGCCACAGACCCCGGATGCTTGGCATAAACTGTCTGATAATTGATACGATCAGAATCTTCATCCGGGCGCTTGATGTAAGGAGGTAACGGAATGTGCCCGACCTTTTCAAGGACTTTAAGAACATCATCCCTGTCAAACTCGACAATGTGCGCCTGACGATCCACAAGTTTTGCACGAACATCTCCGGGGAATAATAAGATTTCCCCTTCCTTGATCTTTTTTAAAGGTCGGAGCATGGCCTCAAACCGTCGACCCTCAAGATGCCTCAAAAGAAAAACCTCGACCTGCCCCCCGGAGCGCAACTTTTGACCGAGGAGCCTGGCCTGGATCACTTTACTATCATTGACCACAACAAGACTGGAAGAAGGCAGGTAAGTCCCTACATTACGAAAAACATCATGCGAAATCCGCTTATAACGACGATCGATGACAAGAAGCCGTGCCTCGTCGCGCTTTTGAGAAGGATATTGGGCGATCAGCTCTTCAGGCAGATCATAATCAAAGTCTGTAAGTTTCATGATTAACCGAGGCAAGAACGGATCTTGGCTTCGAGCTTGGATGGATCAATGGGCTTAACAAAATATCCCTTCACCCCTTCGGCAAAGAATATATCCTGCATATTATCATTGGCGGTCAGCATGATGATCGGGATCGCACTCCCGCCCGGAATGTTCTTAAGCTCATACATGAACTCAAATCCCGACATCTTGGGCATCTGCACATCCAGGACAATAAGATCAGGTTTGAATGTCTTAACCGCATCCAGTGCCTGAAGCCCGTCTTCTGCTGTGGCCACATCATACATCTGCTCCTTGAGAGCAAACCGGATCAAGGTGATACTCAAACGGTCATCATCAACAATCAGGATCTTTTTAGCCACACGAATATCCTTTCCGGAATAAGACTTGCAACTCAAAGGCTTAGCTCTAAAATAAAGAACTGGAGGAACACACCATGCTATTATTCAACGAACTTGGCAACAAACTGCGTCAATGGGACAACCGCTCGAACCAATGGTTCTCAAAGAACTTCTCCATTCTGTTCTTTGAACTCGTTCTCGCCGTGATCTTTTTCTTCTTCATCAACAACATGATGGACATCTTCGCGATCAGCTCACAAGTTCACAAAGAGAACATCATGGAACAGATCCTCCTCTCACAGGCAGGATTTATGATGCTCATTGTACTGTTGTTGATCTTCAATTCATTTCTGATGCTCTATCTTTTCAGTAATATGCTCCGGATGCGCGGCATCCTTAAAAATCTTGATTACACCATGAGCCGTCGCCGCAACGACAACCGCGACGAAGAATAAGAAATTTTAAAACAGATAACACCACATTTAGCTCAGAAATATTCGTTGCTCAGCTCTTCTGCTTTGGCCTTGAATCCGTCCCACCAGTCTTTGGGCTTTTGTGAATCCAATTTATACCGCAACGTATTCTTATACCCCATCTCAGCAAGACTGGTTGAAATGCAGTAAACCGCAGCGCTATTAAGACCCGGTATATTCCGTCCGAGTGAGACCGGCATGTGCGCATCATTCTCCATACGTTCCATCAAACCTGCCAGCAAAGAACCACCACCCACAACAACGATCCCTGACTTCAACTGACCCTCATATCCTGATAACGCTACCACCTGACGGATCTGATCGGAGATCAAACGGATATCCGGCTCGATCGCATGGCTCAAAGCATCCCGCTTCACGGGAACAAATCCAGCATCCTTCTTGATCAAAATCTCCTCGGAACTTAAACCAACATCCTGAGTAAGATCGGACTTCCCGTCTAATACACGGCCATAGGATTTCTTGATATCTTCCGCAAGCTGAAAAGGAATGTTAAGACTGGCCGCAATGTGCTGTGTCATAAGATCTCCGCCAACCTCAACCTTGCGAAAACCTTTCAAAAGCCCTTCTTTAAACACAAGCACCAAGCTCGTGCGCGCACCAAGGTCGACGAAAACACACCCATCATTCCGATGACGCCGGTCAAGCATAAGCTCCGTAGCAGCCCATGCATTAAAATGAACATCGTTGACCTCAAATCCGGCCTGCTGTACGGCTTTGGTCAAATTACGCAAACGCGTAATATTCGCCAGCACGAGCAATGTTTCAACCTCAAGTTTTCGCCCGTAAAGTCCGATAGGGTTCAGCGCAATATTGACATCATCCACTTTAAATTGCTGGACCATATCACAAACAACTTCTTCATCCAGACGCACACCAAGCATTCGGGCTTGTTGACGGGCATGATGAAGATCACGCGCCGTCACGATCTTATTACCGCGTTCAACCAATGGAATGAGCGCACGGCTCAGGCGGGTATCAATGAATTCCCCACCGAGGCCCACATGCACATCACGGACCTTGATCCTGGTTTTCCTCAAAACGCCATCCATAGCAGCACTGATACAAGATGAAAAATCACTGATATCATTAATGGACGCCGCCGCAAGCCCTCGGGTATCGGCTTCATTGACCGCCAGAAGCTCAAGCGTTTGCGCATCAACAACACGGTTCAAGCTCGCTTTCACTTTAAAAGAGCCAATGTCCAACCCACAATAATACTGTCCACCAAAGAATTGACCAATAGATCTGGGAATGCCTTTCATTTCTTTACCTTTTTCTGCCCAAGGATGGGCTCACCAAAACGAAGGTCCATGTATTTGATCTGCTGAAGATCCAACCCGCCGCGGGACAACACATCGGAAAGTGTCTTGATGCGCGTCCTTATATTATCCTTATCGATGACCACTTCAAACGCGGCCTTCTCGATACCAAGATCACAAATGATCCGGGTCAGATCATCCACGTCCACGCTCTGAAGGCCAACAGAAGAAAGTCGTTTATCCTGATGAAAAAGTGTGATGATCATCACGGCAAGCTTGGCCCGATCATCCTGGATCGGATCACCCGCTGATACTTTCTGACGTTTTAAACCTTTGATCAACGTCAAGGACTCCTGACCTTCGATCGGCGCTCCGATCATAAAACCAGCACGATCGATCACACACAAACGGCCATCTAAAGAAACTTTTGCAAAAGGATCTCGCCGGGTTGCTGTCACGAAGATCTGATCCGGGAACCGGCGCAAAACACGCAGATCAGCCAGCTGAGGATATCTGCCATGGATCCTGGCTTCCACCTTGGTCAAGTCCACAGAAAAGAGATTCTGGTTCTTAAGCTTCGCCAGTTCCGGCAAATCTAATGGCTGAATATGCTCCGCAATGGTGATCGTGCGCACCGTAAAAAGAGATGATGCACACACGCTCCGAAAGAAAGAAACTGCAGCCATCACGGCCAGAGCGATGCCCAGAACAAAAATGCAAACCAGCCCGACAGTCCGCACAATATCAGGATTTAGGGAGGGACTCTGCTTTCTTTTTACCATACGCCATATCAACTAACGTTAAACAAAGCTGTGTAAAATCTATCCCCGCTGCGCGGGCCGCTTTAGGAAGTAAACTCGTCGCCGTAAACCCCGGGATCGTATTGATCTCGAGCACGTAGGGTTCATCATCTTCCCCTAAAAGGATATCGACACGACCAAACCCTTCACACCCCAGCGCCTTATAGGCCTTGAGCGCCTCCGCCTGAACACGCACGCTGGTTTCAAGCGACAACGGAGCCGGAACAATATATTCCGTTGTATTGCTCTTATATTTAGCCTGGAAATCAAAGAACGCTGTCTGAGCAGCCCTGATCTCGACAACAGGCAAACCTTGAGCGCCCAAAATGCCGACTGTAAGTTCACGGCCTTTAATGTAGCGCTGGATCACAATATCCTTACCGTATTCGTAAGCTTTAGAAAGAGCTGCTAAAAAAGAATCCTGATCTGCGGCAAGGCTCACGCCGATACTCGATCCCTCACACGCAGGTTTAACCACCACAGGAAAACCGCCCAGACGCGCCACAGCCTGCTGAGCATCAAACCCTTCAAGCCCGCTGACCATGATGGTCGAAGGAGTCTGTACTTTATGCTCCTCAAAAGTCTTCTGCGACACGCATTTATTGAAAGCCGCGTAACTTGACGACGGGCCACAACCATTATACGGAAGATTGAGTTCTTCCAGGATCGCCTGGATCCCCCCATCCTCACCAAAACGACCATGAAGTGCAATGAACGCCATGTCGATCTTTTCGCCTCTAAGCCACGACTTAACCGTATCATGATCTTCACTTTGCAGATCAAGCGCTTTCACCGAACAACCAGCAACTGTCAGCGCCTGAACGATCGCATTACCAGATCTTAAAGAAACTTCCCGCTCGGATGAGCATCCGCCCATAATAACGCCAATAACACCACGTCCCTGTCCCAATGTCGCGCGCTGCACCAGACGACGCGCCAGATCATCCGAGATCTGGGTTATATCTCCGGCCCCCAACGTGAGCACAAGATCACCCGGTTTAACAACCCCCATCAAATGTTCAACGATCTGTTCTTTTTTCAAATGCATTATTTCCTGCGGACGTTTTTCACGGATTCTTTCGATCAAAACTTCCGTTGTTACGCCTTCAATGGGCTTCTCACTCGCGGGATAAATATCCATAAGAACCAGATGATCCGCCAGATTGAAACATCCGGAGAATTCATTCATCAAGAATTTAGTACGAGAATACCGATGCGGCTGAAAAACAACAAGAAGACGCTTGCGGTCCAAAGTCTTAGCTGTCTGCAGCGTAGCGGCGATCTCCGTCGGATGATGCCCATAATCATCGACCACAAGCACGCCCCCACACTCCCCTTTCCGTTCAAAACGCCGCTTCACACCCTGAAAGGTCTTAAGCGTATCCTGGATCACCGCCAAATCGATCTTCAGCTCATGGCCTAGCGCCACAACCGCCAATGAATTTTGCACATTATGTTTCCCGGGCACCATAAGAGAAAAATGCCCCACGCGCTGCCCCTGGTGATAACAATCATAAGAAGAGCCAAAAGAATCCAACTGAATGTTCGTGGCAACCCAGTCATTACCCTGCCCGAATCCATAGGTCGTAAAGCGTCGGCCACTCTTTTCGACAATGCCGCTGAGGATCTTGTCATCGCCGCAAGTGATCAAGATCCCGTTGGGCACGGTACGATCCACGAACTTAACATAGGCCTCCTGGACTTTCTCAAACGTATGATAAAAATCAAGGTGCTCGGCATCAATATTCGTAATGATCGAAAAATGCGGCGCAAAATAAAGGAACGACCCATCGCTTTCATCAACTTCTGCCACCATATGACGCCCGATGCCAAGATTGGCGTTGTAATCTCCCTGATTGACAATGCCTCCGACCGCCGTGGTCGGCTTTAACCCTGCCTTGATCAAAAGATAAGATGCCATCGACGACGTTGTAGTCTTTCCATGCGCACCTGCAACGGTAATGCCAACTTCTTTATTCAAAAGCTGCGCCAACAATTCCGCCCGCCGCAACACTGGGATATGAAGGCTGAACGCCTGAAACATTTCAGGATTGTCCGCCTTGATCGCAGAGGAATAAATAACACAATCTGCACCCTCGACATGACAAATATCATGGCCGATGAAGATCGTGGCGCCCTTTTCACGCAACTGACGGGTGAGCTCACTCTCTTTTTGATCAGAGCCGCTGACCTGAAAACCTTTTGCCAGCATCAAAAGGGCAAGGTTCCCCATCCCCATACCGCCGACACCTATGAAATGATAGCGACTGATCGTTGTCTTTTTCTTACTCGCGAGTTTCATCCAAATATCTCCTCCATGACCGTTCCAATGCCGAAAGATTCGGAAATTCCATATACGCTTTATTCAGCGCCACATCAAAGCGTTGCCCCTCTTTGAGCTCACGGCAAAGCCTGACAAAACGATAGACTTCATACTTATTGATCAAGAAACCAACCAGACTTGCCGCCTCTGTATAAAATATCTGTACTGTGGCACGGCTTGTTCCAGAACGAAGAGTGATCCGATCAAGATCTTCGAGCGGAATAAAGTAACCTTGCGCGATCAGATCGCGCACATCAGCATCAGCCCCTAGCCGACGGGCACGCTCCTGATACATCGCAACCCCCTCCTCCAGCCATAAGGGGATATTGTCATGAAATCCAACGCCTTCACGAAAAATGATATGCCCCAATTCATGCGGTAAAAGCGAATCAAAGAAACCACTTTCTGATGGAAACGTAACGATCTCTTTGGTGTCCGGACTAACCTGTCCGGCCGACCAAGCATAATGGGACGCTTTCACATACGCCGACTGTGAATCATGGATCACGATTTTCACACGGTTTTTCCATGTCCATCCGGTGTAGCGTGTAAATCCCAAGGTGGTCATGGTCTGACGGTAATGGTCTTCAGCCGCCTCAATCACATCCTTCACAAAACTCTCAGGAACATGTTGATACGCAATGATGAAATGCTCACTCTTCTCTTCCTGCCAGGGGGATGATGCGGCCACAACAACCCGTGCGGCCAACACCCCACAGAGAGTTATGGCTATAACAAGCCCCGCTCCCAAAAAACTCTTGATCCCACAATTTTTAACAGGCATGAGCCAACTTTAAGACCTCATCGCACAAACGTTCAGCCCCGTCGACGATGAAATCATTTTTTAATATATCACGGTTCTTTGCACGCAAAATACCGGAAGGATCTCGCCTAAGCTGCGAAAAAATCTTATCGCGAAGGATATCCTGTCGCAAGCACTTTTCCTCAATTATTGAGGCTGTCCCCAAACGCTCCAAAACACGCGCGTTATATTTCTGATGATCCCTGGCACCTGGATACGGAATAAGAACCGCCGCCACTCCCAAAAGCCCAAGTTCCGTGACCGTACCTGCGCCGGAGCGGCCAATGACCAAATCCGCAGCAGCGTAAGCCACAGCGATGCGCTCCATATATTCACGGACCAATGCACTCACCCCCAACATGCGGTAACGATCCTTGACCTGCTCAAAATCTTTCTTTCCTGTGATATGAATGACCTGAACGTCGACCCCCTGAGGGATGTCAGAGAACACCTCAACCACATGCGCATTGATCGCCCGGCTCCCCTGACTTCCTCCAAATATCAAGACCGTACATTTTAAAACATCAAGGCCAAGCTCAACATGCGCCTGTTCGCGTGACATCAACATATCAAACGGCCTTAATGGATTTCCTGTCCAAACAGCCTTGCCTTTAGGAAAAAAGCCTGCGGCGTCTTTAAACCCGACAGCAGCACGTCGAACCAACATCCCCAAAAGCTTGTTCGCCTGTCCCGGCAATGCATTCTGTTCATGAACAATGGCCGGCACGCCACAACAGAACGCAGCCAAGACCGTTGGAAAAGAACTATACCCTCCAAAACCCAGAACAATATCCGGTCGAAGGCTGCGCATACATTGAACACACCGACCGAACGCCATGACCATGGCCCCCACCGCAGCTATCTTTTGAAGAATGCCCCGGGAAACAAATCCTTCTGAAACAATAGCTACCCGGTCAAATCCCGCATCTTTGATCTTCTCTTCGGCCGCTCCAAAAGTCCCGATGAACACAACCTGACACCCACGCCGACGTAACTCCTGTGCGGTTACGACCGCCGGATAGACATGCCCTCCGGTACCTCCTGTCGCGATCAGAATCTTTGTCATACTAACCGCCGATATCCTGTGTGCGCGAAACATTTAGCAAAAGCCCGACCGCCATCATATTAAAAATAAGAGCCGATCCACCATAACTGATAAATGGCAGAGGCAACCCTTTCGTCGGCAAAGCACCAATGCTGACGCCGATGTTCACCACCACCTGAATACTGAGCATCACCATGATCCCCACAGATAAAAGATATCCGAACGAATCCGTAGCATGGCGGATGATCCGCGTTCCCTGCCAGATAAAAACACCAAAAAGAGCCACGACCGCCAAAGCCCCCAGAAAGCCGAGTTCTTCACCAATGATGGAAAATATAAAATCCGTATGCGCCGCTGGAAGATAAAAAAGTTTTTGTTCGCTCTTACCCAAACCCACACCCCAAAATCCTCCTGCACCTAAAGCGATCTGCGACTGGGACAACTGAAACCCTGCCCCCTGGGCATCATCCCATGGATTAATGAACGACACCATACGGCGCATACGATAAGGCACCGTAACAATAAGAACCGTCAAAATAGGTACAGCCAGCGCCGCAATAGCCGCAAAAAGGCTCTTTCTTCCTCCCGCCACAAAATACATGGACATGGTAATAACCGTAACAAGGACCGTATTGCCCAGGTCTGGCTGTTTGATAATGAGGACACACATCAGCCCCATGATCAAGGCCACGGGCATAAAGCCGCGGGAGAACGAACGAATCGATGAACGCTTGCGGGAGAAAAAATCCGCGAGATAAACGATCATGGCCACCTTCGCATATTCTGACGGCTGAAAATTGATCGGCCCCGCGCTGAACCAACGACGCGCACCCGAAGAAACCTTTCCGATATGTGGGACAAGAACAAGCACCAGCATGACCAGCGCGGCCACAAGAATAGGCTTGGCATATTTTTGAATATCCCTGTAATCCATGATCATGACAAACCACATCATAACCCCGCCGATAACAAGAAACATCAAATGACGGATCAGAAAATATGCGCTATTGTTCATGGTCTCCAGCGCATAGACACCGCTTGAACTATAGATCATGACCACGCCCAAACACAGGAGCATGATGTAAGAGGCAAAAAATGTAAACCGGATGTCACGCATACATCACCTTAGATCATTGACCATCTGCTTAAATACTTTTCCCCGTTCTTCGAAATTCTTGAACATATCAAAACTGGCGAACATCGGACTAAGGAGTACCTTGTCCCCGGACACGGCCTGAGTTTGCGCTGCACGCAGTGCCTCCCCCATATCCGTATAGTCCTCGATGGGAACAACACCTTCAAAAGCATCATGCAGTTTCTTGCGCACCACATCCTCGCGCGTCAGGACGATCATCTTCTTGATTTTTGCCTTCACCAGGTCCTTCAGCGCAGAAAAATCAATCTCACCCTTATCATGCCCACCGCAGATCATGATAATCGGCGCCGCCATGCGGGTCAGGGCCCAAAGCCCAGACTCTGCTGTTGTGGCCTTAGAATCATTGACATATTCCACGCCTTTTAAAATTCGCACTAGCTCCATACGATGCTCAACACCGGGAAAGGCTTCAAACACCTTACATGCCATATCATCAGAAATGCCGACGATACGTGCCACTTCAAGGACCGCAAGATGATTGGGATTGCGCGCCTCCCCTGCCTTGTTAAAGAACACCACCTGGGAAGACACTCCTGCTTCTATCTTTTGCGACCACGGATCAGCGGCATTCAGGATCGAAAAATCCGATGCCGTCTGATTCATGAACACGCGTTTCTTCGCCTCAAAATAATCCTGCATATCTGGATGACGATCCAGATGATTCTGACTGAAATTGGTCAACACCGCGATATAGGGACGGAAAGTTACACAAAGCTCCAGCTGAAAGGAACTGATCTCAACAACAAAATAATCAATGCCCGGCGTCAACACATGCTGGGCAAACGGTGTTCCCACATTGCCGCACAAGCATACCGTATTACCACCCGCTTTAAGGACCTCTGCAATAAGATTGACCGTCGTCGTCTTTCCATTCGAACCTGTCACGGCAATGACCGGCTTGGTACAAAAGCACCAAGCAAATTCGATCTCTCCCATGACCGGTATCCCTTTTTCACGCGCCCACTGCAAGGGCTCTGCATCTTTCCTGACACCAGGACTTGCCACTACAATATCAGAATCCTGCACAAACTTACGCGTATGCGCCCCGGCCTCGACAATGGCTTTGGATCTGTCCGCAAGACCGGCCAATGCTTTATCAATATCTGCCAAAGGTTTGGCATCCGTGATCTTCACCACCGCACCCTGACCATAAGCCAGATTAGCCGCGGCTATCCCGCTGCGTGCCGCACCGATAATAGTTACCTTCTTACCTTTTAAATCCATATCTCCTCAACGTATCTTTAATGTCGTCAGCGTCAATAACGCCAAAACGATCGCCACGATCCAAAAACGGATCACGATCTTTGATTCTTTCCAATTTAATTTCTGCAAATGATGATGATACGGTGAACATAAGAATATGCGTTTTTGTCGCAATTTATAAGACGCAACCTGAATAATGACGGACAGGGCTTCCCATACAAAGACCCCTCCTAGAATAACCAGCAAAAGTTCTTTCTTAATAAAGACAGCGATGATCCCGATCGTCCCGCCCAGGGAAAGAGCTCCAACATCCCCCATAAAAATATCCGCAGGATGGGCATTGAACCACAAGAATCCCAGGCTCGCACCGACCATCGCAGCACAATAAATGGTCAATTCGCCTGTCTCAGGAATATACGGGATGAACAAATAAGAACTCATGTTAATATTGCCCGTAATATAACAAAGCACGCCGAGCGTCGTTGCCACCATCAACGTACAGCCAATGGCCAGGCCATCAAGTCCGTCCGTCAAATTCACGGCATTGGATGTGCCGACCACGATCGCCATTACAAAAAGCATATAAAAGACACCCATGTCAATAGCCAGATTCTTTAAAAACGGAACATCGAGTGTTGTGGCAATATGAAGCTGTGTATAAAGATAAAAGCTCACGATCCCTGCTAGCAAAACCTGCCAGATCATTTTGGTGCGAGCGGGCAACCCATTCTTGCAAATGCCTCTCAGCTTTAAATAATCATCAAAGAACCCGAGCACGGCAAGCCACACCATGGTGAACATGGTCAAGAGGATGTACGGATTACGAAGGTCTGCCCATAAAAAGACCGACAAGAGAATGCTCCCAATGATGAGGATGCCTCCCATGGTCGGTGTTCCGGTCTTAGCCACCAAAGACTCCCCGAGCATATCTTGCCTGGCCCCGAGCACAGGTTTCTCTCCCAGATTCCATTCCCGCAGTTTGCGGATAAACCATGGCCCGAAAATAATACAGATCAGGAATGTTGTCACCGCGGCCATGCTCGCACGAAAAGTGATGTACTTAAAAATATTTAACGGAAAAAATTCATAACGCAACTGCGATAAATAATAAAACATCGTTTTATCCTTTCAAGAATACCACAATATCTTCAACGACTTTCTCCATGCGCATCCCGCGAGATCCTTTGCATAAGAACAGATCACCTCGGCGAAGATACCGTTTCAGCGCCAGGGTCAAAGCGGTTTGATCTGAAAAATGCCGGACATCAAGCGTTGACCTTTTGCCTTGCGCCGCCTCACCGATCAGCCGTGCGTTCTTACCACATGTAAAAAGAGCGTCCAGCTTAATGCCTGCCGCTGCCTGTCCAATTTGACGATGGAGATCTACGGAATGTTCGCCCAATTCCAACATGTCTGCCGCCACAAGAACCGCACGGGCATGACCCTGCAACATCGCCAAGGTTCGTAACGCATTCTGATAAGACACCGGATTCGCATTATAAGTATCATCGATCAGTGTTACACCCCGCACAACAGCCAGAGACTGACGCCCTTTAGCCGGTTTAGCACTTTTAAGCGCCGCCTGGATCCTGGCTTCAGGCACAGCAAAGATCCTGCCGCATGCAATGGCTGCAAGCGCATTTTGCACCGCACCCCATGACGGGCTTTTCACAATGAACAAACGGCCATCCTTCATCTTAAAATGAAATCCCCGCGCATCCGCTGTCACAGCAATAGCCTGTACATCTGCCCTGGCCTTGATCCCGTAAGAAACTACTTTCTGAGATAAGCGCTTCTTCAAAAGCCGGGCCCAGAAAGGATCGTCCGCATTAACGATCACATGACCATCGCGGGATAAGAATTTCAACAGAGCAAGTTTCTCTTTATAAACACCCTGCGGTGTCCCCAGACCTTCGAGATGTGAAGCGCCCACATTCGTGAATACAGCAACTGTCGGCAATGTATTCTCTGCAAGCCAGGCGATCTCCCCGGGATGATTGGTACCCATCTCAATGACCGCGGCCTGATGCCGGCGGTTTAATTTCAATAGCGTCATAGGAACGCCGATATGGTTATTCTCTGTCCCCTTATTAAAAAGCACCCGGCATTTCTTCGCCATGACCGCGGCAATCAATTCTTTGGTCGATGTCTTGCCCGCACTACCCGTGATAGCGATAACAGGAATGTTAAAACGCTGACGGTGATAACGCGCGATCCGGCCAAGGGCCCTGACCGTATCCTCAACAAGAACAACTGCTGCTCCAGCAGGAACCAACGCTTTTACAGAGCTGACAACAACAGCACGCGCCCCCTTCTCAATCGCCTGAGCCAGAAAATGATGCCCGTCAAAATTATCCCCCTTGAGCGCCACAAAAATCTGATTACGTTTAACCAAACGCGTATCAGTCGATACTCCTGATAAACGCTGAGTCGACTTACCCGCGATCAATGTTCCACCGGTAGCTTCTAAGATTTCATGGATGGTAAACATTATCTTTTTAATATCCTCATGACAATATCCCGTTCCACACAATCAATCGTTCTGTCCTTAAGGACTTGATACGTTTCATGCCCCTTGCCTGCCAAAAGCACAATATCACCTTTTCCCGCCAGAGATAACGCCCGCTCGATCGCTTTTTCACGATCAGGTTCGATCTCGTAATTCTTATGCGTAAATCCCGGCACGATCTCGGCAATAATGGCCAAAGGATCTTCACGTCGCGGATTATCCGACGTAATAACCGCATGATCAGCAAATTCACAAGCGACCCTGCCCATACGGGGACGCTTGGTGCTGTCACGATCACCCCCACAGCCAAAAACCACAATGAGCTTATTGTGCGGCACCGCCTTCAAACAACCCAGAACATTCTTCAGACCATCATCTGTATGTGCATAATCAATAAAAACACAAAAATCCTTCCCGCATTCAACGCGCTCCAAACGGCCCGGCACCAAGACCAATGACGCGATCCCCTGACGGATAACATCAGGATCGATCCCCTCGCCCAAGCCAGCCGCAAAAGCCGCAAGGATATTATAAAGATTGTGCCGGCCAATAAAATGTGTCTGCAGCTCTATTTCCTGACCAAAGAATCTGATTTTAAAACGTGTGCCTTCCAGATTAAAATCTTGAATATGCGCTGTGACATCGGCCGGAGCATTGATTGCATACGTGATCACCCTCGCACGTGTCATGGCTTTCAGCCGCTGACCATAAAGGTCATCCACATTCACAACAGCCCATGCATTCGGTGACAACGCCGTGAAAAGCAAAGCCTTGGCCTTAAAATAATTCTCCATATCCCCGTGCTCATCAAGATGATCTCCTGTCAAATTCGTAAAGATCGCTCCGCAAAAATTGATCAGGTCTACGCGCCTCTGCACCAAGGCATGCGATGAAACTTCCATCACCGCATAATCCACGACATCAGCTGCAAGATTTGCCAAAAAGATCTGATTGTCCAGAAAACCCGGCGTCGTATTTTTAGACGGAAGGATCTTCTCACCCACGCGATAATTGACCGTTCCGACAACCCCGCTTCTTTTTCCCGCCGCCTTGATGATCGATTCCAGAAAATAGGTGATCGTGGTCTTGCCATTGGTCCCCGTAACACCTAAGACCCTGACCTTCTTTGAGAACTGACCATAAAACCGTCCGACTACTTTCCGAAAAGCTGCGCGTGGATCAGCCACAGGAACAAAACACACCTGAGGATACTTAAGCGGAAGATCTGTCAAAGCTCCTTGATCCAAAATAACGACCGCTGCACCCTTCGCCAGAGCATCATCGATAAAAACCTTCCCATCCTTTGTCACTTTAGAAACGGGCGGAAGCGCCGCAAAAAGACTGCCCGGGGTCACCCGCCTGGAATCATCCCATAAAGCAGGAATCTCGATATCTATAAAAGGTTCTTTCACCTCCCAAAGATCTTTCAACCGCATCAGCGCCGTCCTTTCGTGGCCAGATATCGGAGCGAATCCTGAACCACTTCCTTAAACACAGGTGCAGCAACGATCCCGCCATAATAATTAGGATGCGGCGTATCAACGGTCACAACGATGGCCAACTTTGGATCATCGACGGGTGCAAAACCAATGAACGATGCCACGAACTTGCTGTGCGAATACGTGCCGTTAATGACCTTCTGAGCCGTTCCCGTCTTACCCGCCGCCGTAATATCTTTCATTTTTGCAGACGTCGCCGTCCCCTCATCCACAACACCCTGTAAAATGCTTTTCATGCGGCGTGCAATATCAGCATGAATAACTTGCACTTCTTCCTTGGGTTGAAATTCATGGACCATCCCACCATTCGGATCCTTGATCGCTTTCACATAATACGGCTTCATATACTTGCCATCATTAGCGATCGCCGCGATCGCGGCAACAAGTTGGATCGACGTCACCGTGACTTCCTGACCGATGGGAATGGCACCAATGGATGTTTTAGACCACTGTGGCGGCGGCTTAAGCCAGCCATTAACTTCCCCGATCATGCCGATCCCGGTCTTAACACCAAAACGGAATTTGCGGGCATATTCATAGACCTTGTCAGCCCCGATCTTCTGCGCGATCTTCGTGATGCCGATATTGCTTGAATGGATCACCACCTGACGATAACTGAGCGAACCCAAAGGATCATGATCATGGAGAATATGGTTAGCAACCCTGTAATTGCCATTCTCACAAAAAATGATATCGTCTTCCTTAAAAACTTTCGTCTCAAGCCCGGCCGCTGCGGTAACAATCTTAAATACAGACCCCGGTTCATAAACGAATGCCACCGCCCGATTTGTGCGGTTCTCCATAGGAAATGCCTCCGGCTTATCCGGATCAAAGGTCGGACGATTGGCAAAAGCCAGGACCTCCCCTGTTTTAGGGTCCAACACGATAATGGAAGCACTGGCCGCATTATGTTTTTCAAATGCCTTTTGTAGGGCCCTCTCGGCAATAAACTGAATGGTCTCATCGATCGTCAAAACAACATTGTTGCCATCCTTGGGCGCCACAAAGTCTTTCTCGATCATGAGATCACGCATTTTGGCATCACGTAAGAACTGGGCCATTCCCTTGCTGCCGCGTAAATATTTATCGTATTCGAGCTCAACACCCTGTAAGCCGATATTATCAATATTCGAAAACCCCATCAGATGTGCCGCAAGGTCGCCATTGGGATGAAACCTCTTACTCTCTTTAACAAATCCGATACCCTGAACCTTCTGAGCCTTAAGCGCTTCATACCTGTCAGACGGGATCTTACGGGCCAGCCAGACAAAATACTTTTCTTTCTCCATCTTTTTAGCATACACCTCGGAACTTCCACCGAGCGCCTGGGCCACCGCATTGGCCGCCGCAGACTTCTGATCCTCTGTCATGCTCCGGGGGTTCGCGAAAACAGAATAGGCCGCCACATTGATGGCCAAAGAACGCATGTTGCGATCATAGATCCCGCCTCGCAATGGCTGAAGTTCAACAATATGATTATGCTGTTTGTCAGCTTTTTCAGCGAGATAATCAACACGAAAAACCTGAATGAGAGAAAGTTTGATGAAAAACAGCGTAATACAGAAAAGGAAGATAAAAAATATGAGAGCAACACGTGTGGGGTGTTTTTGAAAATGCAAGGCCGCGGGACTTTTTTAAGAGGTTTTTATTAACTTTATACTAATTGTAAATAATTTTGAAAGGATAAACAGTAAAAAGAAGAAAATCTTTATATAAACCGTCAGAGCCTCTAGCGGTTCGAAAATGCCAGTGTCATGACCTTGCCAAAGAAGCCCTGGCCTTCCTGAAACCGGGATGCAAGCGTCTCAACCGCCCCCTTGGATTCAACCTCAACCACATTGCTGCGGCTGGCGAATTGATACTGATTTTCTTTACCTAAAAGTTCACGGCCAATATTATTCGAGGATTTTAGACGTAAAATATCATTTTTAACGATCGCATTATGTTCTGCCAGTTTCTCGATCCGGACCTCCCTTTTCTTTCCCTGATAAGCCAATGCATAAATGTTCATCTGCAAATGAATATAAAGCAAAGCCATAATGGTGACAACAGCCATGCCTTTAATAAAATTCGCCATCCTATCCTATCCTTTCAAGTACCCTGAACCGCGCGCTGCGGGAACGCGGATTATCCGCGGCCTCAGCCTCTGTCGGTCTTAATGGTTTCTTTGTCAACAAAGCCGCACATCCCTCACGTGCAAGCGTCCTGAACTTGTCCTTAACGATCCTGTCTTCCAATGAATGAAATGCAATGACGGCGATACGACCACCGATCTTCAAATGTTTAAATGCCCGATCCAATGTTTCTTCCAGCACCTCAAGCTCACGGTTAACGGCAATGCGCAAGGCCTGGAACGTGCGGGTCGCGGGATGCAATTTATCGCGCTGATACCCACGCGGCAAAGATCTCAGGACAATATCCGCCAGCTCACCGGTGGTCCGTATCCGCTGCCCTGCGCGCAACTGAACAATCCGCTGGGCAATCCGCCGAGAGAACCGTTCCTCTCCGTAATGAAAGATCAGATCTGCTAAATCTTTTTCAGGAAGTTCGTTCACCAATTCTTCTGCCGTCGTTGCCGCATCGGCATCCATCCGCATATCCAAAGGACCGTCAGCACGAAAACTGAAACCACGCACCGGATCATCGAGCTGAAGGCTTGAAACCCCAAGATCCAGCAAAACAGCATCCACCTCGTCTACACCCAGATCCTTTAAAACTTGATCCAGCCGGCTAAAATTGCTTTTAACGACATCAAGCCGTCCCTTAAAATCTTTAAGGCGGATCCGCGCCAGATCGATCGCACAGGCATCCTGATCTATACCGATGAGATGCCCCTTGATCCCGATCTTGGCCGCCATCATCACGGCATGCCCGCCCAACCCCAGCGTGCCATCCACAACAACAGCACCCTCTTTAAGATCCAGGGCCCCCTGCACCTCTTGGGACATGACCGAAATATGCTGAAACTCACTTCGCTCGTTTGTCATAGAACAAAATATTCCAACACGCTCACAAGCTCGCCAGATCAGTCGACGATGCGACAAAGCTCGGGATCTTGCGTTCCGTGATCGCGTTCTCAAATCCATCCCACACCACATTGTGCTCTTCAGGATTAGTGACCTCTTCCCAGTTGCCCTTGATGCCGTTACGCATATAGACCTTCTGGCGTTCCTTGAACACCAAAAACAGATGGGTCCGGCCCGTCTGCTCTTCCTGCGTGGAACAAAAAACGCACTCGCAATGAGGCAGCTCGATCATGTGTTTAAAAACAAGTTTTTGATTAGCGTAGGTGATCATGGTTCACCTCCTGAAAATGGGGTTGTTCAAGACTATAAGCTCAGGATATTTTCCGCCGTTTGTTCAAACAACTTGCTCGACTTGGAAAAATATTCCTGCCAGCGTTCATGATCCCAAATTTCGATACGGTTCGAAACACCGATGATCACGCTTTTCTCCTTGATCCCGGCAAAATCTTTAAGGTACTGCGGAATAATGAAACGCCCCTGTTTATCCGGCGTCACATCCACAGCTCCGGCAAAAAACATACGATTGAATGTGCGCGAATCCTGCTTGGTAAAAGGCACATCACGGAATTTCTGTTCATACTGCTTCCACTCCGCCTCAGCGAACATGAACACACAGGCCTCAAGACCGCGTGTGACGAAGAACCTGGAAATGCTGTTATGGTCTGCCACCTCACGAAATCGTGCAGGAAGGATCAACCTTCCTTTGGCATCCAGATTGTGGGTATATTCGCCGTAAAACATATCCTTACCTCATTTGATCGGCTTTTGGAACTTAAACCACTTTCCACCACTTTCCTCCACCGACATTCACAAGTATAGTGATGCGCCCCCAGCCTGTCAATAAAATAACCACCTCTTTTCTTATTTCTTTTTAAAGGCCATAAAATGGGTGTTTTGTCGTCGTCAAATAGGGTAGAATTAAATGCCGGAAAATGAGCACTCTAGGGCCAGTGACCATCAATTTAAAGGCTTTAACTTAAAAAATATCCTTTAAAAAACCACTCCACCAGAGGCAAAAACGAGCCTCAAAACATGCATCAAAGCATGGCGAATGAAGACTTTTAAAATGAGAAAAATATAGGTGGGTTTTATGAAGAATTATCGCAGGCGCGCAAAGAATGCGCGGGCTTTCCTAACATCAGATTCAATTTGAGAAACAAGTTCGTTACCGTCGGAGAATTTTCTGTCATCGCGCAACTTCTTAAGAAATTCAACACAGATCTTCTGGCCATAAAGATTGCCGTGATAATCCAGTAAATGCAACTCCTGAACAACCTGTGCATCCGCGTGCTTAAACGTTGGCCTACGGCCGATATAACACAACCCATTATGCGCCTTTTTGTCCCCATGAGCGCGCACAAAGTAAATTCCAGAAGGAAGAATAACAACGTTTTCTTTTTTAAAGTTTGCAGTGCGGTATCCCAACTTGCGGCCGCGCGCATCACCCTTTTCCACTTCACCCAAAAATGAATAAGGGCGGGACAAAAACTGCTTCAGGCAAGAAAGATCTCCGTCGGAGATTAATTTCTTTATATAAGTAGATTTTATATTTTTATTAGTATTCTTTATTATATTCATCTGCTCAACAGAAAAACCGACCTCTTGGCCAATGGACTTTAACAACGCAGTGGATCCTTTACGCCTTCGGCCAAAATGAAAATCACGGCCAATGATCACCTTCTTAACATTCAATTGACCAACCAGAAAATCACGAACAAAAAGCCCTGGCGGCTGTGAAGAAAAAACTTTGTCAAATTTTACAACGATACACAGATCCACCCCCAAGGCTTCAATGAGATCAAGGCGATGCTCAAGCGTCATAATATAAGGCAAGAATCTTTGAGGATGAAGGACGTCCACAGGATGGGGATCAAACGTCACGACAACTGAAACAACGCCCAGGCGGCGCGCCTCGGCTACAGCACGACGAATAACTTTCTGATGCCCGCGATGAACGCCATCAAAGACACCGATGGCCGCCACAGAACCGGCAAGCTTATGCGGGAGGGTGCCACGGATGAATATGCGTTTCATTGACATCGTCGAGTTTTATAGCTTCATTGATGGTAAAAGGACCGACTTGCGTACGGCGGATCTCGGTGATGCAAGCACCACATCCCAGATCCTCACCCACATCTTCCGCAACCTGACGAACATACGTGCCCTTAGAACATGCCAGGTAAAGTTTGACCAAAGGCGGCGCAAATTCAAGGAGATCAAGCTTGTCCACCCTGACCTGACGAGAGGGGCGCTCAACCGTAATCCCCTGACGCGCGAGCTTATAAAGACGCTCACCTTTATGCTTCACCGCCGAAACCATAGGAGGGACCTGCTCGATCAATCCCGTAAACTTTTTAAACGATGCCAAAACCATCGCCTGTGTAATAGCATCAAAAGGCCGTTCCAAAAGAACCTCGCCTTGAATATCCGCACTGCGCGTTTTCACACCGAGCTTTAATGTGGCCCCATAAGCTTTATCAAAACCCACGAACTTATCAAATAAGCACGTTGACTTTCCAACGAGGATCACCAGAACACCTGTCGCCAAAGGATCCAGTGTACCGGCATGACCAACGCGTTTTTGCCTGATCTTTCGACGGATGATCGCCACCACATCATGCGATGTCATCCCCGAAGGCTTATCCACAACAATGATACCGTCGGTCATAAAGCCTTCACGATCTCTTTTAGCACACAGGCCCTGGCACGCTTAAGCGGCATATCCAAAAACCCGCCGCTCGCATTCCTGTGCCCGCCACCGTTGAATTGGGACGCAAAACGTGCAACATCCACTTTGCCGCGGCTGCGAAAATTTAAACGCGTCTTTTTCTTCTGCTGTTCAGCCAGGATCATAATGACCTCAATCCCTTTGACCGCACGCAAAAATCCAAAGACCTTATCCTTAAGATCAAAATCATCCGAAAACTTCTTGGCCTGACTCTGCGTAATTGTCAAACAAGCGATTTTCTCGTCATGATGAAGGGTCAGCGTATTCATCAGCGACAAGAAAGGCTTCAGGTCATTCTTGGGCATTGTTTCATAAACCTGGCGGTAGAGCTCTCCAACAGGCAGGTCAAACTTCAAAAGCTCTGCGATCACCTCATGGGTATGGGCACTGGTCGAATCAAAACCAAATGACCCCGTATCCGTCAGAATACCGAGATATAGCGCAACCGCCATATCACGGGTCAATCGACAACGTGCCGTCTTAAGAAACCCGTACAAGATCTCGGATGTAGAGGAGGATTTGATATCAATAAGATTCTGATCACCGAATCGCGTATTGGTCACATGATGATCAATATTGATGATCTTGACTCCACGGCCCGCCCATTGAGCCACTTGTCCAATCCGGCGAATATCACCGCAATCGAGCACGATCAGGACTTCAGGTTTTAATGCCTTAACAAGGGACGCAGAAAATGCCCGGCACAACTTGCTCTGCGGCATGAACCTAAGCCACGACGGATAAGCACTATCATTAACAAGCGAGACTTCTTTGCCAAGGGAACGTAAAAAGATCGTCATGGCCAAGGCAGAGCCCAGCGCATCAGGATCGGGATTGACATGCATGGTCACAATAAATCTTGTATGCGCCTTGATCGTGCGGAGGATCGAACGTTGCATCACTTAAGCATCCTCACCCTCTTGTTTAACCACCTCAGGCACAGGCTCTACGCCGCGCTCGATGCGTTCACGCTGAAGCTGTTCAAATGTCTTGGTCATATAAACACTCTTGGCGATCGTATCATCATAAACAAACTTGATCTGCGGGATGTGACGCAAACTGACACGCTCCCCCATCAAACGCCGCACCATGCCGCTCGCGGACTTAAGACCCGCCTGGACATCCTGCAATTCACGAGGATCCTCCGAAAGGATACTAAAACCGATATGTGCCCAGCTAAGATCCTTGCTCACGTCGGCAAATGTAATGGTCACAAATTTAATGCGCGGATCCCTGATCTCTCCCAAGAGGATCATGCTGCTGACCTCGCGCTTGAAAAGCTGATTGATCTTATCCATCCGGTCCATGGTCAATATCCTTTGATTAACCCCACAAGCATAACAGAACTCATCATGCTTGCAAAGCCTGAGCAATTTTTTGTCGTGCAGATCGGGTTAAATTAAAAATCATACCCAGCTGGTCTGCCTGCAGGGCAGATGTTCCTTTGAGAAGCGCAGCAAAACGTATCTCCCAACCCGCATCCGGACCTGTGGCCACAAGCCTGGTCCGATCAGCGGATTCATAGGTCACATAACGCATCGCACCCCATGCCGACAGAAGATCCAGGATCGGCGCCGGATCCTTCTCATCAAGAATGCGACGCAATTCAACAAAATAACGCGCCGGTGTTAATGTTTTAAAAACATCCTGCGCCACAGCCTGATCCAGAAGATCCTGCGTCAAAGCCTCAAACTGAAAACCAAACCGCACGGCATACCGCGCCGCGCGCAAAATACGGCCCGGATCATCTGTGAAGCTCTGCTCATGCATGACACGGATCAACTTGGATCCCAGATCATCCAAGCCTCCGACATCATCACGTAAAACACCAAAATTATCCGTATTCAACCCTGCCGCTAATGCATTAACCGTAAAATCCCGGCGCAAAAGATCTTCCTTCATCGTCGCAGGTATAATATCAGGCAAAGCCCCCGGCTGGGTATACGTCTCGCGTCGCGCGGTCACCACATCTAGGACCATCCCGTCCTTGAGGGTAAGCGCCGCCGTCCTGAACCTTTCATGAAAAACAGCTTCAGCTTTAAATTTTGTGGCTAACTTACGGGCAAAAGCGAACCCGTCACCCTCGATAACAATATCAATATCCAGGCTAGGCTGTTGAAGAAAAATATCCCGCACCGCACCACCGACAAGGTACGCACGCATGTCCGCAAGATCAGCCTGCGCACCAACAGCCTTTAAAAGATTTTGGACATCCTTTGAAAACAATGAAAACTTAACACGTTTCATCTGACCCTATCCCCTGGGATGAAATTCTTTATGCACACGACGTAACCGCTCTTTATCCACATGCGTATAGATCTGTGTGGTTGAAATATCCGAATGCCCCAACATTTCCTGAACACTGCGAAGATCTGCACCATGCTCCAGAAGATGTGTGGCAAACGTGTGACGCATACTGTGAGGCTTGATATTTTTTTTAACCCCAGCTTTACGCGCGTAAAATTTAATGGTCTTCCAGGCACTTTGCCGCGACAACTTCTTGCCGAGACGGCTGATAAAGATCACGCCGTCTGCCCGCCCCTTAAGAAGCTTGGCCCTGGCTTTCGTCAGATAGATCTCCATCGCCTCACGCGCTTTTCCTCCGACAGGAATCAGGCGCTCCTTGCTACCCTTACCCATGCAAAGGACGATCCCCGTCTCCAAATTCACATCTTCAAGGCGAAGCGCCACCAATTCAGAAACGCGCAACCCCGAAGCATAAAAAAGTTCAAGCATGGCACGATCCCTGATACTCTGTGCGTCCTTGCCTGAGGCCGCGTTGATCATCGCGACAACTTCGACCTGACTTAAAACATCCGGAATGCGCTGCCACAGTTTGGGCGTATCGACCAAACCCGTCGGATCCTCTGTCGCAAAAGATTCACGCACGAGAAAACGATGGAACATGCGGATCGCGGCCAGACTCCTGCAAATGGATGTTGCGGCCATTTTGGCTTTCTTCTGAACCAGCATATACGCACTGATATGTGGATGCTTGATCCCCTTTGGATCTTTCAGACCAACCGTCTTTTCAAGGTACATGACATACGCCTGAAGATCCCGCTCATACGCCATAAGTGTATTCTTCGCAAGCCCGCGCTCAACGGAAAGATAATTCAGGAATTCCGCGATCAGAGCTTTCATAAAACAGATGGCGCGAAATCCTTGGCCACGGCATCCGGCTTGAACCCTTTATGAAGATCACGCTCAACCTGATGCATGTCACTCGCTATAAGATCATAACGACGCAATCCGTCAGGTTTATCATATTCCTTAAGAACAACGTCAACACGCGCGCAAACAGCCTTGGCTTCCGCCTTTTTTTCGTCAGAAAGAAGAGCCGCCATCGCATTAAAATGAGCTACAAGTTCTGTAAAAATATACTTCTCACGCTTTGGGGTCGAATCCCTTCGACCCAAAACATCCCAAAGATCCTTAAAATAGATCTTCACCATCGCGTAATGACCGCCATATACCTGCTGCGGCGTTTCCACGATCTTTTGATATTCAACAGGCTGAAGGACCGGAATAAAATCATCACTCGCTTTGGGATTTTTGGGTACGCGCGTGAATTTCTTACGCACGGACGCACATCCCGTCAAAGAACCTGCACACAACACAACCACCACCAAACTCAAAATGAACTTCTTTAAGAAAATTTGTATTTTCATCCGATCAACTCCTCAAATTCCTGTTCATTGATGATCTTAACCCCTAACTTACGCGCCTTCTCCAACTTGGAACCAGCGCTATCACCCGTCACAACATAATCTGTTGTCTTAGTCACAGAAACACCCACATCAGCTCCCAGTGTTTTAATACGTCCCCCTGCCTCAGAGCGCGTATAACGCACCAGTTCACCGGTAAACACAAAGGTCTTGCCCGCCAATTTCCCTTCGACGGGCGCTTTGGGCTCGATCATATTCACACCGGATACTTTCAAGCGTTCGATCAAACCCCGCGTCACATCTTTGGCAAAATAATGCACAACCGCGGCGGCACTGACATCGCCCATCTCGGGAACCACTTTGAGCTCCTCTTCGCAAGCCCGCGCAAGTGCATCCATGTCACCAAAATGACGCGCCAAAAGCTGGGAAGCTTTCTCTCCAATATTGGGAATACCAAGCCCGAAAATAAGACGCGACAACGGCTGGGACTTTGTCTTGGCGACCGCCGCCAAAAGATTATCTGCCTTCTTCTCACCAAAAAGTTCAAGCCCTAAAAGAGCTTCTTTATTCAATCCATAAATATCCGCAACACAATGGACCAGATTCTTTTCCCGCAGCTCATGCACCACAGACTCACCCATACCTTCAATATCCATCGCATCCCTTGAAGCAAAATGAATGAGCCTACGCTCCAACTGTTGGGGACACGAAGGATTAATACACCGGTGAGCAACCCCATCTTCATCATCAACAATGAATTCTTCACGACAAGCCAAGCAATCGGTAGGCAGCTTCTTAACAGCGACACACGAAGGGCCGTGTTGCACAACCTTAACGACCTTGGGGATCACATCCCCGGCACGTTCAATAAGAACACGGTCGCCTTTATGAACATTCAAACGTTCGATCTCATCAAAATTATGCAATGTCGCACGCGCAATGGTCACACCGCCGCAAAAAACAGGCTCAAGTTCAGCGACAGGCGTCAAAACTCCTGTGCGTCCAACCTGAACGACAATATCACGCACCGTTGTCGTCGCTTGATAAGCGGCGAACTTGAACGCGACGGCCCAGCGCGGGCTTTTCATGGTCTCACCCAACATGGCCTGGTCGTCAAAACGGTTAACCTTGATGACCACCCCATCCACATCGTAAGACAACGTTGTACGCATCGCCTCAAATTCAGCGCATGCTTTAAGAACATCCTCTTCATCACGGCAAACACGCGTATGCGGATTTAAGGCAAACCCCCAGATACGCGCAAGTTCAAAAAAGTCAGACTGCGTCTGGAGCTTGCGCCCTCCGGCCATACGCCCGAATGAGTGCACAAAAAACCTCAAGTGCCGTCCCGCGGCCTCAAGAGGATCCAATAATTTCAAAGACCCGCTGGCTGCATTACGCGGATTGACAAAACCCTCTTCCCCAGCTTCCTTACGACGCGCATTAAGCCTGTCAAAATCAGGCTTATCCATATAAACTTCGCCGCGAACCTCAACCATAGCAGGTGCAGCAGCCCGAAGTTTAAGCGGGATAGAACGCATGGTGCGCACATTGTGGGTCACATCCTCACCCATCTCACCGTCACCGCGCGTCGCCCCCATGGTCAAAAGTCCATTCTCATACGCCAAAGCCGCACTCACACCATCGATCTTAAGTTCAACAACAAATTCAATGTCCCTGCGGCCGAGTATTTTATAAACCCTTCCGAACCAGTCACGCAACTCATCCTGGGAATAGGTATTATCAAGAGACAACATCCTGACGTTGTGCTTAAACACACGCGCGCCCGAAAGCACCTTGGCCCCTACACGCTGCGTCGGAGAATCATGCGTGACCGCATCGGGGAACCCTGCTTCAAGGCTTGCAAGTTCCTTCATTAAAAGATCATATTCCTTGTCCGCAATGACCGGATGGTCCATCACATAATAATGATGGTCATGCCGCGCGATCTCATCACGCAACTGGTCGATCCTCTGAAATGTTGTTTTCTTATCCATCAATACCTGACATCAAATGAACTGTACATGCCCGACGCCGGGCCTTCCGTAACCTTCATATCATAAATTGAGAAATGCGTCTTTAGCCTCTCGACAAGATCCTTGATCCGGCCTGATTCACCTTCCGCATGAAGCTGGACATCTCCGGTCGGCCAATTCTGAACCCAGCCTGTCAATCCCAGATCAACGGCAAAACGCTGGGCGGTAAAACGGAACCCCACGCCCTGCACACGTCCGGAAAATATGATCTCTTGAGATATAGGGGAAATGGAATGGGCCGTGTGATCAGACATAAGACCTCATGGACAGGAGGCGCCAGAACAAAACAAGAAAAAATCGGGAGGGGGGGTTTTGAACCCCCGACCTCAACGTCCCGAACGTTGCGCGCTAGCCAGCTGCGCTACCCCCCGCTATATGAAAATTTATTTTACAACCCCCTTCGGAAAGGGGCTTAAGAATTTGCCATTCTAACATTGAAGCTTTAAGACGTCAAACTTCTTTGATGCCAAACCCGATCTCCGCTTCGACCGCGATCTCATCCCCCACAAACGCCTTACACTCCAGAAAACCCACCTTGGCCAACAACTTGACCGTCTTGACTTCAATGCGCAGTTGATCACCCGGCACAACAACCCTGTGGAATTTGGCTGTTGTTTTAGCCAAATAATAGATCAAGTTCTTGCCCTGCATATTCTTCGAGTAGTAGAAATAAATACATCCGGCCTGGGCCATGGCCTCGAGCATGAGCACGCCCGGCATCACTTTCTCGTCGGGGAAATGCCCCTGGAACTGGGCTTCATTGACCGACACGTTCTTGATGGCCACAAGTTTTTCATTGGGGACCAGTTCGATCACGCGATCGATCATAAGAAACGGGAAGCGATGCGGGATGACCTTTTGAATTTCCTGAATGCTCAATTCCATGTTTTATCCTTTCGCATTTAAAATATAACGGGCCAACAGATCCGCCTCAATATTCACTTCATCCCCTGCCTTCTTGGTGCCGATCGTAGTAACGGCAAGCGTGTGCGGAATAAAATAAACAGCGAACCAGTCCTTTTTAACGGCACCCACGGTCAGGCTAATGCCGTCGATCGCGACCGAACCTTTGGCCGCAATGAACTTCCTGATAGATTTTGGAATGGCAATTTGATACTCAACATAATTCGGGAGCACGACCACCTTCATAATACGAGCCACAGCGTCCACATGGCCTGTTACAAAATGTCCGCCCATGCGTGCATCCGCCTTCATGGCACGCTCAAGATTGACCTTATGGCCCGGCCTCACATGCTTAAGGGTCGTGGCATCCAATGTCTCTTTCATCAGGTCAAAATACAGACATCCCGCCTTATTCGCGGTTACCGTAAGGCAAACACCATCATTGGAAATGCTATCACCGATCTTAATATCATTAAAAGCTTTCGGCTTCTCAATCGCAAGCGTATAAAGATTCTCACGCTTTTGCATGCCCTTGATTTTCGCCATCGCTTCTACAATACCTGTGAACATATCATCTCCATTATATGAATACTATTGCCGCTACAGCCCTGCGGCATATCGCAGGCGCGAGTTCAGAGACCGGCTTACATTCCTTATGAAAACAAGACGGTCTCTGCTGTCTGAGCGACAAGATATGCCGCAGGGCTGTAATGCGGCAATGCCAACTATTAAATGAACACTAAATCACATCACACTCTATAAAAAGATCCTGTCCAATACGATCCACTTGAACGATCTTAAATCTTTTTGTATCCGCCAAAGCTTCTATATCAAATCCTGCGATCATATTAGCCGGTTTGACCCCGCCCATGACCTTGGGGGCAACATAAATATGCATGCGATCAACACATCCGCCTCTCCATGCAGCGTCGAGAAGTGTCGGCCCACCCTCTATTAAGATACGGATAAGTCCGTTTTTTGCAAGCTCTTTCAACATGGCTTTAAGATCGACATGCCCGGCTCTGGCCTTGCAGACCATCACACCCACACCCATCTTTTTAAAAGCCTTGATCTTCGCGCACGATGCCAGAGCCGTCGTTACCAGAATAATATTCACACCTTGCGTATTCTTGAAAAGCTTTGCCTTCAAAGGTGTTCTTAAACGCGCATCAACCACCACCTTCACGATCGCCTTATCCGGTGCATTAAGCTGAGGATCGTCTGTAAGAACGGTATTGGCGCCAACCATGATCGCATCAAATTCATTGCGTCTTAATTTAGCCCATGCCCTTGTCGCCGGAGCCGTGATCCATGGCACACAACGACCACGAACACCCGCCTTGCCATCCATGGTTTGCGCGATCTTGGCTGTCACATAAGGCATCTTTTTGGAAATATATTTAATGAACGCAAGGTTCATGGCCTGCGCATCAGCCCCACATACACCCGTGACAACCTTAAGCCCCTGTGCGCGCATCTTACTGATCGACTTCCCATTGGTCAAAGGGTTGGGGTCTCGCATCGCCACAACGACTTTTTTAATGCCCGCGGCTAAAACCGCATCCACACATGGCGGCGTACGCCCCCAATGAGCACATGGCTCAAGGGTCACATACATCGTTGATCCCCTGGCTTTGACACCAGCTTTCTTAAGTGCATCCACCTCGGCATGATCTCCGCCGCAGGTCTTGTGCCATCCCTGGGCAATGATCTTTTTATCCTTAACGATCACACAGCCCACCAGCGGATTGGGTGAGGTATGACCTGTTGCCCGCTTCGCCAAAGTGATCGCACGTTGCATAAATTTCTGATCAGAGGTCATATTCTTTTTTTCGCACGTTCTTTCAATCGTTCCACCCAATGATAAGGAACATAGGATTTTCCAATGTGGGTATTGGTCTTCGAAGCACCATGCGCATCAGATCCGCCTGTTGCAACAAGATCATATTTCTTAACCATATCCAAATAAGAGTTAACACTCGCCATCAAACAATTGGGATAATACGCCTCCAGACCGCCCAAACCCGCCTTAACCAGTTCAGGAATAAGCTCATCGCGCTGGGTCAAAATAGGATGTGCCATGACCGCGACCCCGCCGGAATCATTGATCAGCTTGATCGCTTCAAACGGCGTCTGTTGAAATTT
>CAJBYM010000083.1 GCA_903959815.1 Candidatus Omnitrophota bacterium | reverse complement strand
GCTTTAAATCAATTGAGCCAGGAAGAATTTGATGCGGTAGTTTCAGATGTTGATATGCCAGGTCTTGATGGTTTAGAGCTGGCCAAGAAATTCCCGGGCACGCCATTTATTTTGCATACCAATGCGTCGGGTGACTTGAAAGCAGGGTCTTCCAATATTCAGGCCGTTATCGTCAAGGAATACGCGACGGCAGATGAGGTCTTGAAAGCATTGAAGGAGGCCCTTCCTTCAGACAGGATAGACAAGGGCGGGATTGACCTGACGCGTGAGCAAATGTCGTTTGATGTTAAGAGCGCGGGTCATGGCGTGCAGTTTAATTTTGATCCTGCAACGGTTGAGCGTTTTGAAAAAGCCATTGGATTCATGCCTGTCATCATGGATATGTATCCGATGACAATCCCCTTGCCAACCTTCCTTGGCTTAAGCGATAATACTTCCGCCCAAGAAACACGCATGCATTAAAAGGATATCATGTATCAATATAAAGGTTTTGAAGATACCATTGCGGCGATCATTACGCCGTCCGGCACCGGAGGTGTGGGGGTCGTTCGCTTAAGTGGTGCCGATACGTTCATGATCTTGCAGCGTATTTTTACCGGCAAGAATTCCATGCAACCTTCCCTGTGGCCTACTTTTACGGTTCATCATGGGTGGATCAAAACGCTTAAGGGTGATGTGATCGATGAGGTTTTGGTATCCATCATGCGTGCGCCTAAAAGTTATACGTGTGAGGATGTGGCGGAGATCAGTTGTCATGGCGGGCCGGCTGCGGTGCGTGCGGTATTGGCCGTGTGTTTGGAGCAGGGTGCACGTTTGGCGCATCCGGGTGAATTTACCAAACGGGCTTTTTTGCATGGTCGTATTGATCTGGCGCAGGCCGAAGCCGTGCTTGATGTGATCAGTGCCAAGACAGATGCGGCCTTGCGAGCGAGCGAGCGTCAGCTTAAAGGTGAATTGTCGATAGAGCTGGAGGCTTTACGCGCCGTTCTTTTGCAGGTTTTGTCCGGGATCGAGGCGGTGCTGAACTTTCCGGAAGATGATACGGACGCGGGGCAGGGTGAGAAATTGCGGCTGGATATTGTTGCGGCGCGTTTGCGTCTGACTGGACTCTTGGCTACGGCAAAAAGTGGGCGGATCCTTAAGGAAGGCATTAAAGTTGTTATTTGCGGCAAGCCGAATGTCGGGAAGTCATCGCTTCTTAATGCATTTTTACGTGCGCCGCGCGCCATCGTGACAGATGTGGCGGGTACGACCCGGGATGTACTTGAAGAGTTGGCCAACATTGACGGTATTCCGATAACGCTTGTCGATACGGCCGGAATTCTTGTGCCGCGGGATAAAGTGGAAGAAGAGGCTGTGCGACGTTCGCGCGCATCGCTGGAGAGTGCAGATATTGTACTTTTAGTTTTAGACCAGAGTTTATCATTGGATGACGTTGACCGTTCGCTCATCGCGGAAATAAAGAATCCACATACGATCTTTGTCTGGAATAAGGCGGATCTTGTTGCGGCGGGTCATGAGAATTCGGGTCGTTCATCGGTTTATGTTTCAGCCATGACCCGTCAGGGTTTGGATGAACTTAAAGCTATGATGGTGCAGATCGCTCTTGATGGACAGGGATTTGACGGACGGGGGCTTGTGATCAATGATATGCGCCATGTTGAGGCATTGTGCCGCGCGGAGCATGCCTTGGCGCGGGCTGAAACAACGGCGGCAGACCATCAGTCTTTTGAGTTCTCAGCTGAGGATATCAAGATCGCTGTGAATGAACTTGATGCCATTACCGGTCGCAATGTGGACGATGATGTGGTCGAACAGATCTTTTCAAAGTTTTGTATCGGGAAGTAGTCAGTTCTTAATGCTGTTTTCTACGCGGCGCTGAAGTGCCTTTAATCCTTCTCTTTTTTGTTCCAGAAGATCGTTCACACGACGCAGTTCTTTCAGTGTGGCATCATGATCGCGGTCTTTCTTCTCCAGCATGGCTTTGGCTGATTTGATATCGGCACTCAATTCTTTAACTTTGTCATGAAGTTGAACGATCTCATTTTCCCGGGCTTTGAGCTGGCCTTCTGCCAGCGTTCTTGCTGAAGCAGCGTCGTTGAATTTCGAAAGGTCTTCTTTTTGCTTGGCTTGTATTGCGGCCAACTCATCTTTGAGAGCTTGCAACTGTGTTGTGATCTGAGCGATTTTCATGTCTCTGTCAGATGCAACCGTATTCATCGCGGCTTGTTTGATCGTTAAGGCTGAATATTTCTCTTCCGTTGCTTGAAGCATGGTTTCTGCGGTTCTTGCGGTGCTGTGCGCAGTCTGCAATTCTTGCTCAAGACCATTGATCTGGGCAGCTTTCTCGTTCAAATCTAGTGTCAGCTTGCGGACTTCATTTTCCATGTTCCTTTCGATAGATGCCTCAGCATGAGCCTGGAGCCGGCTCATTTTGGTACGCAGTTCGTTGTTGTCATTGATCAGCATTTCCATTTTGGACGACAATAGTCGATTGGTTTGCAGCAGGTCGCTGTTTTTCGTTACGATCGTATTTTGCATCGGATTGGTGTGTTGGCCTGTCTTCATTTGTTCTTTGAGGGCGGCAAGTTCGGCATCTTTGGATGCGACGGCATTCTTTACCGCACTCTCATTATTTTGCTGCAATATCTTTAGCTGATCTTTAAGGGCGAGGAGCTCATCGTCTTTGGACGCTACGGCGCTTTTGACGGCATTTTCATTGGTTTGCTGTGCTGTTTTAAGTTGGTCTTTGATAGCGGCCAGTTCAGTGTTCTTGGATGCGAGCGCGTTCTGGATGGCATTTTCATTGGCTTCTTGTAATAGCTTCATCTGTTCTTTAACGGCGGACAGCTCTTCATCTTTGGAGATGACGGCATCCATAAGTGCTTTCTTGTCTGCGTTGCCTTTGATCGAGGGGGCTGTCTTAAGCGTGTCAATCTCGGCGTTCCGTGCGGCCAGCTGTTCTTTCAGATCAGCTCTTTCTGATGTGGCGGCCGTCAGATTCTTTTCAGCGGCGGTTAGTTTTTCATAAGTGGCCCGCAAGCGTTTTTCAAGATCTTGGTTAGCCGTAGGATCTGTTGCGCGTGTGATATTTGTGACCGGGTGCAGGGATCTTAAGTCTTCTTGCATCGTCGCTGTTCGCCGTGAAAGTTCAGCGATGTAGGCGTCCTTGGTTTTAATGTCTTCTTTTAAGGTCTGGATATGGGCGGCAGCCTGGGTCAGGTCTTTGGAACGACTTGACACCTGGGTGGTGGTTTCCAGCAATGTTTGGCGCAACTGGGAATTCTCATTCTGAATGGCAATGGTTTTGGCAAAAGTTTCGCGCAAGTCTGCATTTTCTTTCTCGAGCGTATTCATTCTGGCCAATTCTTCGCGCAATTTTGCGTTATCATCCTGGGATGCTTTGATCGTAGCTTCCAATGCACCGGTTTTCTTAACAAGTTCATCAAAGTCTGTGATTTTTGTCAGGAGCTTTTGTTCACGGATGGTCAGGTCATTGATGCTGCTTGTCGTTGTTGCAACGTCTTGGCGGGCTTGCTCGGCTTCGGTTTTAAGACGGGCGAGCTCTTCTCTGAGCGCCTGTTTCTCGGGATCATTGACGGGAATAAGCGGGTTCTTTAGGTTCCCATTGATGGTGATAAGCTGTTCTTCGAGTGATTTGATGTGTTCACCAGCTTCTTGCAGGGCCTGTTCATTCTTTTCAAGGAATGCGGCCATATTTGCGTTTTGTTTTTCGAGATTGTTAATATGCTGCGATTGCAGTTCGATCTTGCGTTGCAACGGTCCTTTCTGATAAGGAATCCCTTTGGTGTGCGCCAGGTTGGTTTTTAGTTGGGAGAGCTGGGCATCTCCGGCTTTAAGCGTATTCTCAATGTCTGATACCTGACTGTTAACATCCACAAGTTTTTGATCGGTCAAGGAAAGATCTGTTTGTTGCTTAACGATAACTGTTTCGTGTTCACTCAGTTGTTGTTTATACCGGGTCAGTAGTGTTTTAAATTCCGCAAGCTCGGCATCTTTGTTTCTAAGTTCCTGGTCAATATTACGCAAACGGTCATTGGAGGATGCGATGGTAGGTTTGAACGAGGTCAGGGAGTTGTCCCGTGTTCGTACCGAGGTCTTGAGTTCTTCGATCTCTTTGAGTTTGCGGGCATAGTCGGCGACAAGCTCACTGAACATTTTCTGTTCGACGTAATTCTTTTTAGCGATCTTTTCTTTGATGCGGCTGTAGTAATTGTCGATCTTTTCGACAGCTTCTTTATAATTGCTGTTGCCACGCTTGAGGCCTGTATTGATATCGGTCAATTCATATTTCAGATGATTAAGGTTGTCGCGTTTTTCGGCGAGTGTCATGGTCTTCCGGATGAGCATATCGCGTTTGGCCTGCAGTGCGGTCATAAGTTGTTGTTGGGCCGGAGAGTTGTCCGTATCTGCTGTTGATCCAAGGGATTTCTGCTGGGCGCTCAGGGCGGCAATATCTTTAAGGATGCCGTCGATTTCTTGTTTCTCGGCTTTGGTCATGGCTGCGGTGTTTTCAGGAAGGATGTCATTGGATCGATGTAGTCGTTGGGGAACGCGGTCGATCGGGAGTGATTTCATGGCCTCCACGTAAGCTTGTTCATAAGGCGTTCCGTAAAATTTCTGTCTTAGCTCGGCAACTTCACGCGAGCGCGTGTAAAGAACTTGATAAAGCGCGTCATTTTCCGAGATCAGGTCCCGGATCAGGCTTTCGAGTTCCCGGGTATCTTTTTCATAGGCGGCGAGTTCCTGTTTGAATCCAGAGATGTCGGCAATGATCTGGTTTGTGCGCTCTGGGGCAGATGTCGAGGATGTTGATTCGCCTGCGCCTTTGGCAAGGTATTCGCGCGCGACGGCATTATCCGGTTCGATCCGCAGGATCCAGCCGAATTGTTTGAGAGCACTTTCTTTATCACCGCGTTCATATTGACGGACCGCGAACTGCTCGAGAAATTGGAGCTGTGAGCGGTAGGCTTGCGCGAAGACCGGGGTGTTTGTTGTTAGCGTGCAGATCAGGATCAGTAGGAAAACGTGTGTTTTCTTCATAAGCGTTAGGGTTTTTCGGTGTCTTGAAGGTTTGTCTGGAGTGCCTGGATCTGGGCGTTCTTTTTAGCCAGATCGTTCTGAATGACTTTGAGCCTGCGTTGGATGGCGTCGAAACGAGCTTGAAGGGTCAGAAGCGTCTGATCTTTTTCTGCCAGGTTTTGTTCTTTGCCAGCCAGTTCGATCTTGGCTTGGGCCACGGCATCGACAAGAGCTTTTGCATTTCCGGAATAATCTGTTTCAGCTACCGATGTTTGAGGTGATTCCATCCTCGTGCCTGATGAAGGGCTTTGGGGTTGTTCTTCAGATGTTAGATCAGCTTCGGCTTCGGCGAGGCGCGTGCGCATGTCCTGGACTTCTTTTTGTCGATCTAGCCGTTCTGAGGCGAGCTGGTTCTTTAACACGCTGATCTCTTTTTCAATTTTATTGGCGGACCGTGTCCCGGCTTCGATGCGTTCGAGGGTATCTGGGCTAACGGTTCCTAAAGAGGTCATAGCCTCGCGTTGGGACGCATCATGCTTGAGCATATCGACGGTGTTCTCAAGGTCTTTGACCATGGCTGTGTAGGTGTCGATCTTTTCAGCCATCTCTTTTTCCGTGATGCGATGACGCGTGCTGTAAGAGATCAGTTGCTCCAGCATCAGGCTTGGGTCTTTTTCATAATAGACAGAAGCAGGCAGAAAATCTTCTTTGCTGAAATCATAGGCCTTGCAGGGCAACTTATCGAGTTTATCATTGAGGAAAGCTAGCGACGGAGCTTGGGTGGCGATCTTTCTTAAGTGATATTGAGCCAGCTTGTTGCTGCAGTCAACGCGCAGCATCTGAAGAAATACTTTAGCCGCTTCCGTAAAATTTTCCCGCAAATACATTTCCCGTCCATAGCGGTACATTTCGGCATTCGTTAGTTCTATCATGCTTAAGGAAGAGTGCGGGGGCAGTGCTGGCGATAGTTTTGCAGGAGAAGATTTGGAAGGCTTCATATGGTTTGTGGCCAAAGCCGGCTTGTCAGGTTTTTGAGCGATCGATAAGGGCGCGGCAAAGCTCAGGGCACTTAAGAATATCAAGCTGAGGAACAGGGATCGTTTCATGGGGCCTCGCGATTAAATTTTGACAGTTGTTATATTTTTACACAATAAAACCATCTATGCTTCAAAAAAAGTAGAAATCTTAATCTTATATATCAATTCATTGTTTTAATGGTCAGGATTTAACCCGCATTTTTCAATAGAAAGAGGTAATGCGGGTTGCCCCCGGGCCTTTTCTAGACGAGAAATTGTGGAAGGCCAGCTTGAAAGCGAGCACACAGCTTAATGCAAGCGCTATCGTCGAGAAACAACGCGCAATACACAATCCGGGTTTACGGTTGTCACGCCAGGGGAGTTTATGTTATAACAGTACCCTTATGGACACAGCAACCCCCATGCAAAAACAATACATGGAGATCAAATCCCGGCATAAGGACTGTATTTTGTTCTTTCGTTTGGGGGATTTCTACGAGATGTTCTATGAAGATGCCGAGCAAGCTTCGCGCATTCTTGATCTGGTTTTAACTTCACGCGGAAAATCAAGCGATGGGCGGGTGCCGATGTGTGGCATTCCGTATCATTCTGCGGATAATTACATTGCGCGTCTGGTTAAAGCCGGAAAGAAAGTCGCGATCTGTGAACAGGTTGAGGATCCTGCCCTGGCGAAAGGGCTTGTAAAGCGGGATGTTATTCGCATCATCACGGCAGGCACGTATCTTGATGAGGCGGTTGATGCGCGCTATATCGCCGCGATTGTTTCTGACGGGAAAGAGTATGGCCTGGCATTCACGGATACGGCCACAGGACTTTTGCAGACCAACCAGTTTCCTTTGGCGCGCGCGCTGGAGGTTGTTGCCAAATTGCAGCTGAATGAATGTATTTTCCCTGAAGGGAAAGAACCTTCGATCCTGTCGCACCCTTTGCTCAGGTTGAAGCCTGTGGCCATGACATCATTTAGGGGCTGGTCGTTCGCCCGTGAGCGCGCCTATGAAACGCTGTGCACACATTTCGGGACGAATTCTTTGCGGGGGTTTGGCATTGAGGATCTGCCTTTGGCGCAGGCCGCATGCGGCGCTTTGGTCGAGTATTTGCGGGAGATGAACAAGACGCGTTTGGCGCATCTGGATCGCCTTGCGGTTTATAATGACGGAGAATATGTGTTCGTGTCGCCGGCAGCGCATTATGGGCTTGAGATGGAATCTCTTCTTAAGGTCATGGACCGAACCGTGACACCTATGGGCCGGCGCGTTTTACGTTTCTGGCTTTATCATCCGTTGAAAGACCCTTTGATGATCCGCGAGCGGCAGGATGCGGTCGAACTTTTGAAAGACGCGCCGCAGCTGGTTGAAGCATTGGGGTCGAACCTTCTTAAAAATATCCCTGATGTGGAAAAGAGCCTTTCGCGTATCAGCTGTGCGTGCGCCACGCCCAAAGATCTTTTGATGATCCGTCAGGCCCTGGTGCGCGGGCCGCAGTTAAGCGATGCCTTGGCGCTTCTTGTTCAGGAGAATTCTTTTTTTGTCTTGAGCGATCTTCCGGCGCTGCGTGAAACACTTGAACGTGCGATCGATCCGCAGATGCCATTTGCCAAAAATGAGGGAAAAGTGATCCGTGCCGGCTATCATGCCGAGTTAGACGAACTTAAAGGTCTGCAGGAAGGCGGACGCACCTGGCTGGCGCATTATCAGGCCCAGGAAATCCGTCGCAGCGGGATCAATTCATTAAAGGTCGGTTTTAATCGTGTGTTCGGCTATTACATTGAGATTACCAACACCCATTTGAATTCTGTTCCGGCGGATTATCAGCGTAAGCAGACGCTCGTCAATGGGGAACGGTTTATTACGCCGGAATTGAAAGAATTCGAGTTGCGTGTTTTAACGGCTGAGGAAAAAGTTCTTCGGATCGAAGCCGAGATCATGGGGCATCTCCAGAAGGAGATCCTTGCGCAGTCAGGGGCGTTGCATCGCTACTGCCGTGAGCTCGCCATGATCGATGTGCTTTACAGTTTGAGTTTGATCGCCATGCAAAAGGGTTATGTGCGTCCGCAGATCACAGATGGAGAAGAGCTTTTTATTGTGCAAGGTCGACATCCGGTGGTTGAGTCTGTCTTGGCCGGCGATTTTATTCCCAATGATATCCGCATGGATTGCCGTGAGGAGCATTGTATTATTTTGACCGGGCCTAATATGGCCGGGAAATCCACATATATCCGTCAGAACGCCATTTTGGTCGTGATGGCACAGATGGGAAGTTTTATTCCTGCCACATCGGCACGTATCGGCGCGGTCGACAAGATCTTTACGCGCATCGGTGCGCATGATGAGATCGCCCGAGGACAAAGTACGTTCATGGTTGAGATGACCGAGGCCGCGGACATTCTTAATAATTTGACGCCTAAAAGCCTTGTGATCCTGGATGAGATCGGCCGCGGGACATCAACGTACGACGGCCTTTCGTTGGCCTGGGCGCTTACCGAGTTCTTGGCCGAGCGCAAGGTGCGTACACTTTTTGCGACGCATTTTCATGAGCTTACCTTGTTGGCTGACCAGTATCGCGGGGTCAAGAATTACAATGTTGCTGTCCGTGAGTGGGAGGATAAGGTTATTTTTATGCATAAGATCGTGCCCGGCGGGACAGATGACAGTTATGGCATTTATGTTGCGAAATTGGCGGGTATGCCGGCTGTGGTGGTCAAACGTGCTAACAAGATCCTGGCTGAGCTTGAGCAAGATGGAAATTTGCGCCAGCGCCTGAAGAATGACGGGGCGGGCACGGGACAGGCGGATCTTTTTTCCCGTCGCAGCGACGCGAGGCTTGAGGCTATGGCGTCCGAGCTCGATGCGCTGGATCTGGATACGCTTACTCCTATCGCTGCTTTGGCTAAGTTGAATGAATTGAAAAAGAGATTGGAGTAGGTATGGCACCTTTGCTCTGGAGTTTCTTGATCGTTGAGGTTTTTAGTCTGTTTATGATGGGCTACTTCATCGGAGGGCCGGGGTTCTCAGGACTTATTGCGTTGTATATTTCTTTTGGGATGATCCCTTTTAGCATAGCGTCTGTTGTGCAGGCGAGCTTTCTGATGAGTAACCGGAGATTGAGAGGCCTGGCCCTGACGACGATCATCATTTCGGTCATTGTTGGGTTCCCGGTGACGTCCCTTCTTTTGGCCACGGGTATCGCGCCTGTGATAAAGCCTTTTGTTTCAGCTTTTGAGCAAAGGGAGGATCCAAGGGTTTCGGCGCAAATTGAACAGCGTCTTCGGCTTGAACGTGATCCGGAGAAGAGCTTGATATCCATCGCGCGCATAAAAGGTCCGCATAGTTCTGACGGGAGTTTTACGGTCGGGGAACCTGATCTTGTGGAGCGGTGGCCCTTGTTGAAGATGTTCGAACCATTGTTTAATTTACCGGGGTATTGGCAGAAAATGTTCCCGAGAGTTATTGTGAATCCTGCGTCTCTCAGAGGGGGCGGCCGTGGCGGCAGGGATGTTCCTGGTCCTTCGCAAGGATTTTAGTCTGGATTATAAGGATAAAATGATATGGCACATGTTCATGTTTTGTCTTCCGATGTGATCGCCCGTATTGCGGCCGGGGAGGTTGTCGAGCGTCCCGCGTCTGTGGTCAAGGAACTCGTCGAGAATGCGCTTGATGCTGGGGCTACATATGTGGAAGTGAATCTGAAGGAAGGCGGCAAGAGCCTTATCTATATCAAGGATAACGGCAGCGGGATCGTGCGTGAGGATCTGGGGCTGCTTTTTCAACGTCATGCAACCAGCAAGATCACATCTGCCGAGGATCTGGAGCAAGTGTTGTCTTTGGGGTTTCGCGGGGAAGCTCTTTATTCCATTGGGGCGGTGGCAGAAGTGAATGTGAAAAGTCTGGCAACAGGTTTGAAGGACGCCTGGGAAATAGATGTTAAGGGCGGGGTCAAAGAAGCTGCACGCCCTGTGGCCATGGCGGGTCAGGGCACCGAGATCCGTGTGAAGGAACTTTTTTTTAACACACCCGCGCGTAAGAAATTCCTTAAGAGCGATGCTTCAGAAGTAGAGCAGGTTCTGAATGTATTTATGCCGTATGTGCTCCTTTATCCGGATCGGCATTTTATTTTGACGCATAACGGCCGCACTTTGGTGGATCTCGCTCCGGCGGAGAATGTGGTCGAGCGGACGGCGGCAGCGCTTAATCTTGACGCGCGCCATCTTTTGTCGGGTGAAGGAGCTCTTCTTCAAGAAGGTTTCGCTTTGCGTTTGGTGTTGGGGGATATCAATATCCAGCGACCGCGGCGCGATCTGCAGTATTTATTCGTCAATGGCAGGCCTGTTCAGAGCCGCACGGTGCTTTTTCATGTGAATGATGTTTATCGCCTCGTCATGTCCGAAGGCGTGCATCCGGCGTTTGCCATTTTCTTGAACGTGTCGCCTGCGGATGTGGATGTGAATATCCATCCGGCCAAACGCGAGGTCCGCATCCGTCAGGAAGCGCGCTTGGGCGGATTTTTACGCACACAGATTGAACAGCTTTTGATGACGCGCGGCGGAGCCAAGGAAATTCCGGCGCGTGAGCCGTTGTTTCCATTTCCGTCGGATGTGCCGATATCTGAGGGTGTGCCTGCGGATAAGATGATTTTTTCACCCGGGCAGAGTTCGGATATTCCGTTATGCCGGCCCCGGCCTCAGAATGAAGAACCTGTCTTTTCTGAGTTCGTGGCGCATTTTGACCAGCAGCGCGAAAGTTCGCTCAAGGATCGTTTGTTGCGGGCGCGGTTTATTGGAACGTTTGCGCACAAATACCATTTATTTGAAGAAGGTCAGTCGTTGTTTGTGGTGGATCAGCATGCGGCCCAGGAGCGCGTCCTTTTTGAGAAGTTCCGTCGGCAGCTTGCGGCCGGAGCGGTCGAAGTGGAGCGTCTTCTGACACCGGTGGTCGTTTCTTTGACACGGCAGGAGAAGAGTGCGTTCGACAGGCTTGAAGACAGGTTAAAGTTATTTGGTTTCGAGGCCACGGTTCTTGATGAGGGGGCGATCGCGCTTCATACACTGCCCTCTGATCTATCTGATCCCGCGCAGGTGGTGCGGGCGCTTTTGGCGGATGACGATCTGGGAGCACCTGGGAATACGGATGTGCTAGCCCGTCGTGCCTGCCGTGCGTCTGTGATGGCGGGTGATCGCATGAAGGCCGAGGAGTCTGTTCATCAACTTAAGCATTTGATGGCGTGTGATGATCCGTTCACCTGTCCGCATGGCCGGCCGGTATTTGTTGAATTGAAGACCAGTTTTTTTGACCGGCATTTCTTAAGGACATAACAACAATTCTTTGAGGTTGACAGTCTATTTAAATTCCATAACAATACGTTAATTCTAATAAATAATTTATCTTCAAGATAGAAATAATATGCAGATTCTTCAATATTTTCTTATTTTATGGATCATTCTTGGGGTTCCTTCTCCGTCGTGGTCGGATCAGGAGCGGTATGACCCCAAGCCCGTGGGTGCTGTTTCTGTCATGATGGGCGGCCCCGTGATCGATGAGCTTGCTCTTAAAGATGCCGACATAGCACAGGCACTGGAGATCATTGCGAAGAAAAGCGGACTTAATATCATTACCGGTGCCAACGTCAAAGGCAAGGTCTCGGTTTTTTTAAAACATGTTAATGCCCGTGAAGCGCTCAGGATCGTTCTTGAGTCCAATGCTTTGGCATATGCGGATGAGGGCAGCATTGTTCGTGTGATGACGGCTGAAGAATATTTGTCCAAGTTTGGGTATCCTTTTGGTCAGGACAAGGACTCGAAACTGATCCGGCTGAATTTTATTTCTGCCCGGGATGCGCTCAAGTTCGTTGAGGAAATGAAAAGTCCGCTGGGTAAGGCTGTGATCAATGAAGAGGCCAAGACGATTCTTCTCGTTGATAGTAAAGAGAGGATCCGTCTGATGGAACAATTCCTGGCTGATCTGGATGTTCCTGTGACGACCCAAACATTCTTACTGAAGAATGTTCAAGCAGACACTTTGGTGGCTGAGATTAAGCGCATGCTCACGCAGAGTGTCGGTCGTGTTGAGGCGAATATGGCAACGAACACACTGGTTGTGACCGATACGGTAGCCCGGGTTGAGCGCGTGCGTAAGGCCATTGAATCGATCGACGCACGAGGACGGGTCATGATCCTTGAGGCAAAACTTGTGCACGTAGTTTTGAATGATGAACATCCCCAGGGCATTGACTGGGCTGGGATCGTTGAGGATTATCAGCGGGTGCGTCTGGTAGGTAAGTATGACTTTTTGACCGGGACGGACAGCGGACGGGCGCTCAGTTTCGGCATGATCTCCAATGATGACTTTGCGACGTTGATCGAAGCTTTGGATACGGTGGGTGTCGTTCAGGAATATCCTTTGTCGACGATCCGTGTGGCAGGGGATGAACAGATCCGTCTTGTTCTTCATCTGGATGATCCGTCTTTGGACATGAGCCTGGAGATTTCCGGTGATGAGAATGATGATATCCGTCCGGCGGGTGGTGTGTCGCTGGCATTTATGGTTAAGCCTTCTTTTGATGTGACCGGCGAGGTTTCAACATCCGTGGTGCCGCAGGAAGTCAGACCCATGACCAAAGATCCGGCTTATCTTTCCCATGTGATCAGGGGTGGGGTTGTTGGTGCGCATGAAGGATATACGGCCGTTCTTGGCGGGATGATCGTTACGGCCAGAACGTCGCCGGCACATAAGATCCCGCTTTTAGGAGACTTGCCGATCCTCGGTTTTGCTTTCCGGATGGAGGGTTCGGTCCGTAAGGAAGAGTTCATTATATTTCTGACACCTAAAAGCATTTCTTTATCACAGGTCCTGGCCGATGAGGGAACCAGCAGTGGTCTTGACGAAGCGGGGGGGGAATAGACAATATGGTGCGGATCCTTTTGGTTGGGTTTTTGATATTCACCGCCGGGTGCGCCACGGTTCCACGGTCGACGGTTGTGGTCCCTGTAGAAACAACGCTGGAGGGGTTGTGCAGCAAATATGCGCTCGATTGTTCATGGGATGGCGTTGCGCAGACCGTAAGCATGGATTATGGTGGGCAAAGGATCCAGGCTTTGGTGGGCAGCAGTTTGGTTATGGTCGGAAAAAATAAGTTGAGTTTGAGTGCGCCGATCAAGCGCCATCGGGGCGCGGTTGTTGTTCCGCCGGACTTTGAAAAGCTTGTGTTCGGCCCGGCTGATCAGAAGACCGCTGCTGGCGGAGGATCGTTCCTGGGGCGCAGGCTTGGCAAGGTTGTTGTCGATGCCGGGCATGGTGGCAAGGATCCGGGTGCCATTGGGTTTGGAAGGCTGAAAGAAAAGGATGTTAACCTCGATATTGCATCCCGTGTGGCGCGTAATTTGAAAGAAGCAGGGGTTGATGTTATTCAGACACGAAGTGATGATGATTTCATTGCGCTTGCGGAACGCACGGCAGCTGCCAGTCGTCCAGGTGTGGATCTATTTATCAGCATTCACTCTAATGCGACAAAAAGTCGGCGTGCTTCGGGGATCGAAGTGTATTATGTCGGTCCATTGAACCTTGAGGATAAGTGCGAGGTTCAGCGCTTGCAGAATGAAAGAAAATTATGTGGATTATTGAATATGCGTAAGGATTCCAGTGATCTAAAAGGCGTTGTTACGGACATGCTTTATACCTATAAAGTCGCCGATGCGCCGCGCTTGGCTGAGGCTGTGGCGCGCGGCTTGTCACAGGCGGTAGGTCAGGTCTCACGTGGCAGTAAGGCGGCGCGATATTATGTGTTGCGCAATACACTTGTTCCGGCTGTTTTGGTTGAAGTGGGGTTCATTTCAAATCCGAAAGAAGCAGCTCAGCTTAAAGAAGGCGCGTACCGTCAGAAGATCGCGGACGCTATTACAAAAAGTTTGATGAGGTATGTGTATGCACAAGGGATCTGATGATCGTCCTATTGGTGTGTTTGATTCGGGTATCGGCGGGTTGACCGTTGCGCAGGAGATCACGCGGCTGCTGCCGAATGAGCAGTTGGTTTATTTTGGCGATACGGCGCGCGTACCCTATGGGACCAAGTCCAAGGAATCTGTTATTCGTTTTTCCAAAGACAATGTGAATGTTCTTTTGAAACACAATGTCAAGATCATCGTTGTTGCGTGTAATACGTCGACGAGCTGGGCGCTGAATGTTTTACGTAAAGAGTACAAGATCCCGATCATTGGGGTTATTGAACCAGGTTCCCGGCGTGCTGTTGAGATGTCACGCAAGCAGCGCATCGGTGTGATTGCCACGCCCTCGACGATCAATAGTGGAAAGTACACACAGACTATTTTAAAGATATCGCCATCGGCCGTTGTTGTGGCAAAGCCGTGCCCTTTGTTTGTGCCGCTGGTGGAAGAAGGGTGGCTCGATCATAAGGTCACGGAACATGTGGCGGCAGAGTATCTGTCATCTATCAAAGACCAGGACGTTGACACTCTGATCCTGGGCTGCACGCATTATCCCTTGCTTAAGCCCGTGCTTCAGAAAGTCATGGGCAAACATGTGACCCTTGTAGATTCTGCGACGGAGACCGCACGTGAAGTGAAAAAGCTTTTGGAGGCGCAGGGACTTTTACGTGTCAGCAAGCATCCGCCGCGCCATGAATTCCTTGTTTCGGATGAGCCGGAACATTTTCGCATTGTGGCCAAGCGTTTTCTCGGCCATGATCTGCCGCATGTCAGGAGGGTTGATCATGTTTGAACTGACCGTGAAAGGTGAATTCTCATCAGCGCATTTCTTGCGTGATTATAAAGGAAAGTGTCGCAATCTTCACGGCCATACTTGGAAAGTCGCGGTGACGGTTAAGGGTTCCAAGCTTAACAAGATCGGCGTGATGGCGGACTTTGTGGAACTTAAAGCGCATTTGCAGGCGTTGATGGAGAGGCTCGATCATAAATGCCTCAATGATCTTAAGTTCTTTAAGGCACACAATCCTACGACGGAGAATATCGCACAGTACCTTTATGCCGAGTATGCCAGGCTGGTCCGGCCTTTGAAAGTGTCGCGTGTGCAAGTTTGGGAATCTGACAGGGCGGATGTTGTCTATTATGAATAGAGCTATTGTCTTATTATCTGGCGGGCTTGATTCTGCAACAACGCTTTATTACGCCAAAGCCATGGGGTATGACGTACGTGCCCTTATTTTTGATTATGGGCAGCGTCATCGACGTGAAGTCGTTGCGGCGCGCGAGCTGGCGCGTGCCGCCAAAGTACGCTTTGAGGTTGTTAAGATCAGCATGCCTTGGAAAGGGTCCGCACTGCTGGATCTTTCCTTGAGGGTGCCGTCGCGTGGCATTAAGAAGAATGCGATCCCGCCAACTTATGTTCCCGCGCGTAATATTATCTTTTTAAGTTTCGCGGCCTCATTTGCCGAAGCGGTTGGGGCCAGGGCCATTTTTATTGGCGCCAATGCGGTTGATTATTCCGGTTATCCTGATTGCCGCCCGGAATTCTTTAAAGCTTTTCAGGCCGCACTCGATCAGGGATTGAAGACAGGGGTTCAGAAGAAAGGGATTCGGATCCTGATACCGTTGGTGGATATGAGCAAGGCGGATATTGTGGAATTGGGCCAGAAACTGGGTGTTCCTTTTGAGAAGACCTGGTCGTGTTATAACGGGGCAGAAAAGATCTGTGGCGTATGTGACAGCTGCCGTTTGCGGGCTAAAGGATTTCTGCGTGCGAAAGTCATTGATCCTGTCGTCGGAATGCGTGAAAGAAAGCGTGTATGAAGAAAGCTAAAGTTGTTGAAATATTCCGCTCGATCCAGGGTGAAGGCAAATATGCCGGCGTACCCCAGGTCTTCATCCGTTTCGCGGGCTGTAACCTTCATTGCAGTTGGTGTGATAGTGCCCATGCGCAGAACATGAACGCGCCGGGGGTGCGTTCTTATACGCCGGAGCAGTTGTGGCATGCGATCGAAGATCTGTGGCTGGGTTGTCACTCGGTGGTTTTGACCGGAGGTGAGCCGCTCATGCAGACGGATTTCCTAAAGGAGTTCCTGCCCATTTTGCACGTTCACAAGATCCAGGTCTTTTTGGAAACCAACGGGACGTTGCCGGATGAGCTGAAGAAAATTGTGGATGATGTGGATATCGTATCCATGGATGTCAAATTGCCAAGCTCGACGGGAATGACGCCGTTATGGGATGAGCATGTGCGTTTTCTGCGCACCGCCTGGGGTAAGGACCTTTATATCAAGATCGTGATCTCGCACACGACGACCATGGATGATATGGTCAAGGCGGTTGAGATGATCTCCAAGGGAGATCCTTCGATGCCACTTTTCTTACAACCGAATCATTTTGAGATTGACCAAGGGATCATGGTCAAGTGCCTGGAGTACCAGAATTACTGTCTTAATTATCTGACGGAAGTGCGCGTGGTGCCGCAGATGCATAAGTTCATGAAAATCCAATGATATAACGGTGTAGGAAGGGGCGGTTCATGAACCGCCCGTACAAGATCAGGAGAAGATGATGATCAGCAGTTATGAAGGTTTGCAAAAGAAAGTCCGTCAATTAAAGACGCCTGCGATCGAGGTATGGACCAATCAGTATCCGGAGCGCGATTATCTGATCCATCTTGAGATTCCAGAGTTCACCTGCATTTGTCCGAAAACCGGGTTGCCGGATTTTGCGATCGTCAAGGTCGATTACCGCCCCGGCAAGGATTGTCTGGAATTGAAATCATTGAAGATGTATACGATCTTTTACCGTGATATCGGGATCTTTCATGAGCATCTGGTCAATAAACTGTTGGATGATATGGTCAAGGCCTGTCAGCCGCGCTGGATGAAAGTATCTGTTGAAATGAATCCGCGTGGCGGGATCTACACGGCGGTTGAAGCGGAATACAAGGGGAAAAGAAAATGAAACGAATCGACGGACGCAGACCGGACCAGCTCCGGAAAGTAACGGTCCAGAAGAATTACTTGAAACATGCGGAAGGTTCGTGCCTGATCGCTTTCGGGGACACCAAGGTGGTGTGTTCCGCGTCTGTGGAAGAAGGCGTGCCTCCGTTCTTAAAAGGTAAAGGCCAGGGATGGGTGACGGCGGAGTATGGCATGTTGCCGCGTTCATGTACCCAGCGCATCAATCGTGAGAAGGGTGGCGGTTCAGGCCGCACCCAGGAGATCCAGCGTTTGGTGGGCCGGTCTTTGCGCGCGGTTGTGGATATGACGCAGCTGGGTGAAAGGACGATCAAGATCGATTGTGATGTGATCCAGGGTGACGGGGGTACGCGCACCGCATCGATCACAGGGGGATATATTGCGTTGGCGATGGCGATCAAGAAGCTGAGAAAACAAAAGCTTATTAAGGCGTCTCCTTTAGTGGAGCAGGTTGCGGCGATCAGTGTGGGCATGAAAGATGGCCGGGCGCTTTTGGATTTGAACTACGCTGAAGATTCCCGGGCAGAAGTGGATATGAATATTGTCATGGTCGGAGCCGGGAAATTTGTTGAGATCCAGGGTACGGCTGAAGGCAAGGCGTTTGCCAAGAAAGACATGGATGCGATGGTGAAGCTGGCTGAAAAAGGCATTCGAGAACTGTTCCTTGTGCAAAAGAGATCTTTAAGATGAAAGAGCTTTTGATAGCCACTAAGAATAAAGGAAAGGTCCGTGAGATCGCGGATCTTTTATTGCCGACGGGCATTCAGGTCACATCGCTTCTGGATCATCCTGGCATGCCGGATATTGTGGAAGACGGGACAACATTCCGTGCGAATGCGGCCAAGAAAGCGGTTGTTATCGCGCAGCATACGGGCTTGCTTGTTATGGGCGAAGATTCGGGCCTTGAAGTGGATGCTTTGGGTGGGCGTCCGGGTGTTTATTCCGCGCGTTATTCAGGTGAGCATGCGACCGATGAGACGAACAATGATCTTTTGCTCAAAGAACTTCAGGGTGTTCCGCAGGAGAAACGCACGGCCCGTTATCGTTCGGCCATAGCGCTTGCAGATAAGGACGCATGTGTGGATGTCGTCGATGGCAGTTGTGAAGGCATCATCGCGACAGAACGTCGTGGCACGCATGGGTTCGGGTATGACCCGCTGTTCATCGTCCCTTCGTATCAGAAAACATTCGGCGAACTGGATCTTGCGGTCAAACAGACCATGAGCCATCGTGCTCAGGCTCTCAGAAAGTTCCTCAAGCTTCTTGAGAATTACCTTGTGCGTACGGAAAAAGGTTAAAGAATTAAACTCCATGTCCGAGATCATTTGTCCTCACTGCAAGAACCCGATCTATGACGAGGATGTGCTCTTGTGTCATTTTTGTGGCAAGAGCCTTGCGCGTACGAGTGGTGGCGTGTTCGGGAAAATGCGCGGGCCAGGCATGAACTGGGTCTGGATTATTCTGGCCCTGATGATCTTTGTTGTGCTTCTTTTGTCCATTTAACTGAAATAAGGAAATGTATGCCGTATACGACCAATGATATCAAACGCGTTGAAGAAAAATGGCAGGCCTATTGGTCTGAGCATAAGATCTTCAAGGCCGAGATGGATCTGAAAAAACAAAAATATTATGTTTTGGAAATGTTTCCCTATCCGTCGGGAAAGATCCATATGGGTCACGTGCGCAATTATACGATCGCGGATGTGATCGCGCGTTACAAGATGATGCGTGGGTATAACGTGATGCATCCGATGGGCTATGATGCTTTTGGTCAGCCTGCCGAGAATGCGGCGATCAAGCGTAACACTTCTCCTTCGGAATGGACCTATAAGTGTATCGATGATATGCGCGCGGGTTTGAGGAAAATGGGATTTTCTTATGACTGGGACCGTGAATTGGCGACGTGTGATGATTCGTATTACAAATGGAATCAGTGGATATTCCTGAAGATGGCCGAGAAGGGCCTGGCGTATAAGAAGGGCTCTCCGGTTAACTGGTGTCCGTCGTGTGCGACGACGCTGGCAAATGAAGAGGTCATTGATGGTGCATGTTGGCGTTGCAAGGAGCTGGTCATCCAAAAGGATCTGGAACAGTGGTATCTGAAGATAACGCATTATTCCGAATCTCTTCTGGAAGATCTCAAGAAATTGAACAACTGGCCTTCACGTGTTGTGGCCATGCAGGAGAACTGGATCGGCAAGAGCTTTGGTGCGGATATCTTTTTTAAGGTTAAGGGTACAGAGGATGTGATCACGGTCTTTACGACGAGGCCGGATACGATCTTCGGCGCGACCTACGTGACACTTGCGCCTGAGCATCCCTGGGTCAAGAAGCTGGCCAAAGGGACTTCTCAGGAAGCGGCTGTTGCGGCGTTCATCGAGAAGTCGGCGAATATATCTAAATCATTACGCATGTCCGGCGCATTGCTTGGCAACGCGGAGCGCAAAGAGGGCGTGTTCACGGGAGGTTATGCGATCAACCCCGTGAATGGTGAGACCATTCCGGTGTGGACCGGGGATTATGTGCTCATGGAGTATGGGACCGGCGCGATCATGGCGGTCCCGACACATGACCAACGTGATTTTGAGTTTGCACGGGCTCATCACCTCCCCATGCGGGTTGTGATCCAGGATCCGAAGAATCCGGATCTTGCGCCGGAACAGATGACCAAAGCCTATGAGGATGCGGGTGCCCTCGTTAATTCAAAACATTTTAACGGAACGCTTAATGAAGAGGCCAAGAAGAAGATCTCGGTGTGGATGCAAGAGAGCAAGATGGGGCGGGTGTCGGTGCACTGGCGCTTGCGTGATTGGCTGATCTCCCGCCAGCGTTATTGGGGCGCGCCCATTCCCATGATCTATTGCAAGGCATGCGGCATTGTTCCTGTGCCGTATGATCAACTTCCGGTCAAACTTCCGAAGAATGCGCCGATCACAGGTGAGGGCGGTAGTCCTTTGGCGAAGGTCAAAGAATTCGTTGATGTGAAATGTCCGAAATGCGCCGCGGATGCGCGTCGTGAGACGGATACTATGGCTACGTTCTTTGATTCATCGTGGTATTTTCTACGGTATTGTTCAGCGCACAATGACCGGGAGATCTTTGATGTGAAAGAGGCGGCCTACTGGATGCCGGTGGATCAATATATTGGTGGCATTGAGCACGCGATTCTGCATTTGTTATATTCGCGATTCTTTACAAAATTCTTGAAAGACCTTGGGCTTGTCGGTGTGGCTGAGCCGTTTGACCGCCTTTTGACACAGGGCATGGTTTTGAAAGACGGTGAGGTCATGTCCAAGTCAAAGGGTAACGTGGTTGATCCTGATGAGGTGATATCGAAGTTTGGTGCGGATACGCTGCGCATGTTCATTCTTTTTGCTGCGCCGCCTGAAGATCAGTTGGAATGGAATCCCGCCGGGCTTGAGGGTAACTGGCGATTTCTGAACCGGGTATGGAATACGGTTGAAGCGCGTTATGTCAAGGGCGCTACGCTGGCAGTCGCGATGGACGCACAGGACAAGAAGCTTGAACTTGAGCGCAACGCTGCGGTCAAGAAAGTGACGGAGAGCATGGAGGGCGGATTTAAATTTAACACAGCCATTTCCGCGATCATGGTGCTGATGAATGCGGTGGATAAATATCAGGGGCCGGCCGTCAAGCCGGCGCTTTTGAATAAGGCGATCGAGACAGCCGTACTTCTTTTAGCACCGTTCGTGCCGCATGTGGCCGAGGAGATGTGGCAGGCCATGGGTAAGGCAGACAAGACCATTGCGTTTGTTCCGTGGCCGTCGTATTCCGAGGAAGCGCTGAAGACCGAGACGGTACGTATTGCCGCCCAGGTCAATGGTAAAGTGCGCGCAGAGTTTGAAGTGCCACGTGACGCCGATGAGGCGGTCCTCAGGTCCATTGTTCTGGCCGATGAAGGTGTGCAGCGTCATACCGCCGGCAAGGACATCAAGAAATTCATCGTTATCAAGAATAAGCTTGTGAGCATTGTCGTATGACATTACGTGACATAGCCCAGCTGATCGATCATTCGCTTTTGCATCCTGCTATGACGGATGCTGAGGTCCGTAAGGGGTGTGAGCTGGCACGTAAATATGAAGTGAAGGCCGTATGTGTTAAGCCGTACAGTATCCCTATGGCTAAAGAGATCCTTAAAGGTTCGCCGGTTGCGATCTGTGCGGTCGCGGGTTTTCCTCACGGCAATAGTATGGCCCAGGTCAAACTGCGCGAGGCGCAGGATGCGATCTTCGCGGGTGCACATGAGATCGATATGGTCGTTAACGTCGGCAAGGTTTTGAGCGGTGCTTATGATTATGTGAAAGATGAGATCCGGGTCATGCAGCGCGGCTGCCAGCGGACGGGAACATCCTTGAAAGTGATTTTCGAGAATGATTTTCTCGCGGACGAACAGATCATTGAATTGTGCAAGATCTGTACGGAGCTCAATGTCGCATTCGTCAAAACATCGACGGGTTATGGTTTTGTGAAGCAAGCCAGCGGTGATTATAATTATAAGGGTGCGACCGAACATCAGGTGAAGCTCATGCGCCAGCATTGTCCTTCTTACATCCGCATCAAGGCGGCGGGAGGTATCCGAACGCTGGATGATGTCTTGAAGTTTCATGCGCTGGGATGTTCTCGTATTGGCTTAAGCGCGACCGAAAGTATTCTTGAAGATGCTCGCAAGCGATTTATGGCGTAATAATGATTGTGTAGCCTATGAAATTCATCGCCGACTTCCATATTCATTCCCGTTATTCACGTGCAACCTCCAAAGATCTAACACCCGAGAACCTGTGGCTATGGGCGCAGTATAAAGGTTTGTCTGTCGTCGGCGTGGGAGATTGTATCCATCCGGCATGGCTTAAAGAGGTTGAGGAAAAGCTTGAGCCCGCAGAGCCTGGTTTTTTTAAGTTGAAAAGAGAATTCGTGCAGGCTGTGTCCGCTAAGGTCTTTGAGCGATGCCGGGCAGAAGTCAGGTTTGTCCTCTCGACAGAGATCTCCAGCATCTATAAAAAGAATGACGTTGTTCGCAAGGTTCACAATGTCGTCATCCTTTCTAGTTTTGAGTCAGCGCACGCGTTGCAACGACGGCTGGATGCTATCGGCAATATCCGTTCTGATGGCCGTCCGATCCTGGGGCTTGATGCCAAGGATCTTTTGAAGATCGCGCTCGCATGTGATCCCAAGATGCTTTTCATACCGGCCCACATCTGGACGCCCTGGTTTTCTGTGCTCGGATCCAAGAGTGGCTTTAATTCCATTGAAGCATGTTTTGAAGAATTGACGCCGCATATCCACGCGCTTGAAACAGGGTTGTCATCAGATCCGCTGATGAATTGGCGTCTTAAGAATCTTGATCCTTTCATGCTGATTTCGAATTCTGACGCGCACTCTGTTTCGAAGCTGGGGCGTGAAGCGAATATTTTTGACTGTGAGTTCTCCTATGACGGCATTTACCGTGCGCTGGCGGATAAGAGGGATAAAGGATTTGCGGGAACCATTGAATTTTTTCCTGAAGAAGGGAAATATCATTTTGACGGTCATAGCATGTGTAACGTGCGGATGCACCCCCGGGAGACGATCGCGCATAAGGGTCTTTGTCCGTCATGTGGTAAGCCCATTACCGTCGGTGTCATGGCACGCGTAGAAGAACTTGCGGACAGGGTTGAAGGCAAGAAGGCTGTTCGTGCGAGGCCTTATCACAGCCTGATCCCGCTGGAGGAAGTTGTTGCGGCAGCAAAGGGTGTCGGCTGTGCGTCGAAGAAGGTTCAGGCTCTTTATTTCGAGATGATCGACAAGCTCGGAGCTGAACTTCCTCTCCTTATGGATAAGCCGCTAAAAGATATTCAGGTTGTTGCGGGTGATTCCGTTGCCGAGGCTGTTGGTCGGGTGCGGGAAGGTAAGGTTGCGATCACGCCTGGCTATGACGGTGTGTATGGCACGATCAAGATCTTTTGACAAAGTTTATGCATGTTAGTAATATAGATCTGCTTCGACGAATTTCCCGGCCCCCCCGATAAGAGCGCTCCTTTCATAAGGGCGCATCTATGTTTCTTTTCACACCACATGAGCGACGGGCGATCCTTTTCATTGCTGCCGTTTTCTTTTCCGGTCTCTGCCTGGATATTGTTTTTAAGATCCGACCGCCTCTTTATCAGCGTTTGAATATTCTGGATGAGCCTTTGTCCGAAGCCAAGATCGATATTAACCGTGCGACGTATGAACAATTGCTCACAGTCCCGGGGTTGGGGGCAAGTACGGCAGCGAGAATTATTTATAGCCGGCAGGAAAAGGGTCGATTTAATTCTTTAGATGAGTTACGCAAGATCAAAAGGTTTTCTTCGCGGATGTTTGATCGCGCCTCCCCTCATTTGACCGTCAATGCTGTTGAGGTTTTGTCCGGGAGTTCTTTATGACCTGGCGACCTGCTGTTATTTTGGCGTTTGCATTTGCCGCAGGGATAGGGTGTGAAAATGTTTTGGGCCCTTTCCCTTGTTTGTTCGTCGTGATCGGTATTCTTTGTTTGATCGTGCCGGCTTCTTTTCTTTATCCGAAGGTTTTTCCCGTGGCCCTTATCGTTTTGGTGTTCCTTTGTGGCGCGTTCGCAGCATGGAATGATGCGCTTTTGCCGTTGGATCACATTAGCTTTCGATTGGAGATGTTGAAAGGACGCGATGTTCCGGTCTTGTGCAGGGTGAGATCCTGGCCTGAGAAAAAGAATCAAGGGCTTGCTCCCAAGCGTGTATTTACGTGTGATCTTGAACGTGTTGAAGATCAACCTTGCCAGGGCCGGGTGATGGTTGGCCTTTTTGGTGATGCGAATTTTGTTTATGGTGACCGGGTGAGACTGGTCGGAAAAGTTTCATCCCCGTTTGATTTTTCACCAGGGGAAAGAATGTCTTATCCTGCGTATCTGGCCCGGCAGGGGATCTATGCGCTGATGCATGTGAAGAAAACCGCGACGCGGGTTTTGATCGAGCCGCAGCGTGGTGCAACATGGGCTGGCCTGACAGGGTGTGTCAGGCTTCGTTTGCAGGATGTCTTCAACCACTATCTTTCTGCCGGCGAGGCAGGTTTGATGAATGCGATGCTCTTAGGTCCTCGCGGTGATATCCCGGCACATGTTTATGACATCTTTCGTCGAACAGGAACAGCGCATATCATTGCCATCAGCGGGATGAACATGACCCTTACGGCATTAGGGGTTATTTTCTTTCTGGGGATTTTTTCTATTCCGCGGATGCCCCGCGCGATCCTCGCGGCAGTGATCCTTGCTTTTTATTCTTCTATGGCGGGCAACAGTGCGCCCGTTGCGCGCTCTGCGCTGATGGCGATTGTTGTGATCCTTAGCTTTGTGATCGAACGTGAGACAGATGCGCTTAACAGCCTGGCCTTGGCGGCAGTTGTTCTTTTGGCCGCGGATCCGGGTCAGTTGGTGGATATCGGATGTCAATTGTCCTTTGTTTGCGTGCTGTCACTCATCGTTCTTACACCGCTTATTCTGGAACCTTTTGAGAGTTGGGGGTGGCGGCAGGATCACAGGTTGCGCTGGTTTCTTATAGAAAGCGCGGCTGTGACCTTGGCGGCGTTTATTGGATCCGCAGGGATCCTTGCCTATAACTTTGGGTATGTGGCGCCGGTCGGTCTTATCGTTAATCTTCCCGTCATTCCTTTGATGGCGCTTGTGACGGCTTTGGGTGCAACGGTGATGTTTGCAGGTCTTTGTTTTCCTTGGGCAGCAGGATATTTTGCTTTGGGCCTTAAAGTTGTTTTGAATATATCTGTTGGAGGCCTAGCTCTGGCGAGCATGGCACCGGTCGTTTCATGTTCGAAAATGCCACCATGGTTGGCGGTTTTTTACTATGTGCTTCTGGTAGCCATAACGGTTTGTTTTTATCATTTTAGGGGACAAATGACGGCCCGGGCGTTCATTGACAAACCTATGCCGCTGTGATACAGTGGGCGCATTACTTTTAATCTTATGAATATTAAGACTTCCTTTATATCTTTTGCTGTGGTTATCGCGCTTCTTGCTGCGGGAGCGCCAGCGCATGCTTTTTGGATCTGGACTCCTGAAAGCGGCAAGTGGGTTAATCCGAAGAATGCGGTCAAACAAAGTCCTGCAGAACAGCTGGCGTATGCCAATGAATTCTTTGAACTTCGTAAGTATGAAGATGCTTTACGTGAATATAAAAAGCTTTTGAAAAGTTATTCTAAAGCGCGCGAAGCGGCTTTGGCGCAATTCGGCATGGGTCGTGTCTGGGAAGAAATGAAGAAGTACTGGCGTGCGGTTGAGGAGTATCAAAAGGTTGTGGACCGCTATCCTTTTAGCGATCTCGGGCCTAAGGTGGTTGAACGTCAGTATGTGATCGCCAATCTTTTTCTTGAGGGCAAGGCCAAGGATCATGAGTTTGCCAAATCGCTCTTGGGAACTGATTATCAGATCCCGGATATTTTTCTTAAAGTGATCAAGAATGATCCGTATGGGCCTTATGCGCCGGCATCACAGTATAAGATCGGGCTTTTTCATCTTGAGAAGCTGGAATATCAGGAAGCGCGTGATGCCTTTGAAAAGACGGTCAATGATTATCCGGATTCCAAATGGGCCGAGTCTGCGCGCTACCAGATCGCAGTAGCTGATGCCAAGCGTTCAGTCGGGGCGCAGTATGATCAGAAAACAACCACGATCGCGGTGCAGGGTTTTGAAGATTATGTGAAGACCAATCCTGATTCCCAGCTTTCAGCGTCTGCCAAAGCGGAGATCAATAAGCTGCGGCTTAAAGAGGCGGAAAATAATTTTCTTGTCGGAGAATATTATTCAAAGAACAAGAGGTTTAAGTCGGCCAAGATCTATTGGCAGGTTGTTGTGGATCAGTATGGTGATACGCCCTGGGGTGCCAAGGCTCAAGAAAAACTTAAGACTATCCCGAGTGACGTGCAATGAAAAGACTTTCCTTTTTACTTCTGGCGATGTTGATCACGGGCTGTGGGTATACGACAAAATCCCTTTTGCCCGAGAATTACCATACGATCTTTATTCCGCCGTTTGAAAACAAGATCGATTTTGTGAATGCCGATGACCGCAAGCTTTATGTGGCAGGTCTTGAAAGTCGCGTGCGCGAAGCTGTGGTGGACAGGTATCTTTTTGACGGGAATTTGCGTGTGGCGGATGAGGGTATTGCAGATCTTGTGCTTAAGGGCAAGTTGATCAAATTTGACCGTGAAGAGCTGCGCTTGCAGACCGATGAGAGTGTTAAGGAATATCGTATTCGTGTCACGGTAGCCCTGACGTTGCTGGAACCGGCTGAGAATATTGTCATTTGGGAAGAGCCTGCTTTTGCGGGTGAGGCGACCTATTATTTGACAGGTCCTTTGGCCAAGTCTGAGTCCCAGGCGATTGAGGATGCGATCAAAGATCTTGCTGTCCGTGCTGTAGCCCGTACGATTGAAAATTGGTAAGGTGCTTTTATGCACCATTTGATCCTTGGTGGAAGTGACATATCCCTGCGCGATAAGATCCTGCGCGAACTTAAAACAACATTCCTTAAACATCCTGATGCGTTAAAGCTTGATTTCACTTGTCTTGACGGGCATGGCCTTGATTTCAATGATCTCAAGGCTGCACTTTTGACAGCGCCCGCAGTGGCGGATCGTCGGGTTATCCTCATCAGCCGTGCCGAGAAATTGAATGACAAGAATCTTGAATTGATTGACCATGTGATCTCTGATCCTGCACAAGGGTGTATTCTTGTCCTGGAAGCGGGTGTGTGGGATCGGCGCAGTGCCTTGCGTAAAGGCATTGCGGAGAAGATCAAAGTTTCAGGTGGCAAGGAAGAAAAGAGTGCGTTCGATCTTTTGTACGATCTTTCCCGTGACCGGGCGGGGGTGCTCGTGCGTCTTCAGGAACTATTGGAAGATGGGGCGGTGGAGAATATTTTGGGAGCTGTCCGGTGGTGGTGGGGGCACAAGATCAAGGGTACGGTCCCTTTGGCAAGATATAAAAAAGGCCTCTTGGTGATCCAAGAGGCCGATGAGAGGATTAAGTTGTCCGGTCTGCTCTCACGGGAACAGACGGTTGAAGTTGCTTTGATTAAGCTTTCTTTGCTGCTAAAATCTTAGCATAACGGGCTTTGCGGCGTGCGGCGGTGTTCTTGTGGAAAATATTACGCTTGGCCGCTTTATCGATCTTTTTATAAACGCCAGGCAGCAGTTTTGCAGCAGCTTTGACGTCCGTGGCTGCCGTCGCTACAAATTCCTTGATGGTCTTGCGAAGTTCAGACTTGATATCAAGATTGTGCATCTGGCGCGTACGGTTCTTTTTGAGGTCTTTTACAGATGTTTTACGTTGAGGCACTTTTACTGCTCCTTGTTGATATAGATCGTGGTTAAGTGTGAGAGTATAACAAAGCGGTTTTTTTATGTCAACTGATAAAATTGACCATATTCATTCTCTTAAAGGGATCCTGCGCTCGACATCCATGATGTCGCTGGGGACGTTGGTGAGCCGCGTTCTTGGTTTTGTGCGGGATATTATCTTTGCGCGGTTCTTCGGGACAGCAGCGGGGGCGGATGCGTTCGTGGTAGCATTCCGTTTGCCCAACCTGTTCCGTGATCTGATCGGCGAGGGGGCGGCTAACTCATCGTTTGTACCGGTTATGACCGAGTACAAGGAGAAAAAGCCGGTTGAACTCGCTGAGTTTTTGAATACGATCCTGGCATGGGCATTTATTGTATTATGTACGATAACCCTACTCGGGATTTTCTTCGCGCCAACGGTTGTACGGATCATTGCACCCGGCTTTGTAGAAGAACCAGGCAAGCTTGAGACAACGATCGCACTGACGCGCATCATGTTCCCT
>CAJBYM010000082.1 GCA_903959815.1 Candidatus Omnitrophota bacterium | reverse complement strand
TCTAAAGATACCAAAGATGACATCACACGGCTTTTCAATGTTGATCCCAAGAAAATCCATATCATTCATAATGGGATCGATCTGAATGAATACCATCGGGTTTCTAACCCAGCGTTGATCGCCGCTAAAGGAATTAATCCAGATAAACCTTATGTGCTTTTTCTTGGCCGTATCACGCGGCAAAAAGGGATCATTCACCTTGTCAATGCGATCAAGCACATGGATCCCAATTTTCAGGTTGTATTGTGTGCCAGCTCTCCCGATACACCTGAGATCGCAATAGAAATGGAAAACCAGGTCGCGGCTTTACAACGAACCCATCCTGGCATTGTCTGGATCAAAGAAATGGTCAACACGCCCACTAAGATCGCTTTATATTCACATGCCAGTGTGTTTTGTTGCCCATCAATCTATGAACCTTTTGGTATTATTAATCTGGAAGCCATGGCGTGTGAAACACCGGTCGTTGCAAGTGCTGTGGGCGGCATTAAAGAAGTTGTTGTCGATGGAGGAACCGGATTCCTTGTTCCTATTAAACCCTGCAGCTCTGACTCGCCTGAACCGGTGGATCCGGAGATCTTTTCCAAAGATCTTGCCGAAAAGATCAATCTGCTGATGAAAAATAAAGACCTGCGCATCCGCATGGGACAGGCAGGCCGTCAACGCGCCATCGATTCTTTCAGCTGGTCTTCCATTGCTCAGAAGACCCACACCCTCTATCAATCTCTCGTTTGATCTGATTTTGATTTCTCATCGATCTTATTGATCTTCATGATCGTCAGCATCGCTGCATACAAACTCACAATAAATCCGATAAAAACGCTGATCGACAGCGCCACGGCATTCATATGAAGTTTCTTAACCATAAAAAGACCGATAAAATATCCCAAAAACGGCCCTGCCATTAGTTCAAATACGACAGAAGAAGCCAGTGCGGTCATACGTGCAAACTTTTGAAGTTTTTTCATAAACCCAAATCTCTTTTAAACAACTTTTATGATCTTCTTAACAGTTGCACGCTGATCTCCCTGCACCTCGATCACACCCGATCCTTCCGAGATATAACGTGTTCCCCCGCTGCCCGTCTTCACTTTTAATGTTTTTGAAAGTTCTTTTAAATACATCTCATCCGGCGGAAGCCCTTTGATAAGGGTAACTGTCTTACCATGACGATTGGACTTATCCAGAAGAACAGAAGGCTTGAATAGATCCATTTTAGGTCTTGTCGGGTCAAAGGAAGGACAATCACAGACGTTTAACAACTTCTGACATTTAGGACAAATAGAATTTCCATCAGCATCCTTAGGAAAAATAGAGTCTGGAATATGAATCATCGCTCACCAGCTTTCCTTGGGGAGATTAAAGTATCCATGGCGCAGTTTAGGAAATTGCTTTTGAAGTCTCGTCATGATCGGCTCGACCCCTAATAGTTTTTCTCCTGAAGACGGCTTCATCCTCTTAAAATACAAAAGAGGATCATAGTTTAAATTCCTCCATTGGATCATATCGATCCTGGTCTTAGATATCAGCCGAACAAGTGCTTTAAATTCATCTTCCCTGTCCGTAAATCCCGGCATGGTCAAATAGTTAAGCGAAACAAACTTTTTATGACATTTGGCCATGGCGATCGATCGTTGAACATCCATAAAAGAATACCCACGGGGTATGTAATAGCGATGATAAAGTTCTTCTTGGGCACTGTTAAGACTAACCCGGAAACTGTCGATCCCGGCTTCACACAAAGCCTCAACCTCTGAGGTTAAACTCCCATTGGTATTCATATGAATAGTGCCACGGGATGTTTCTTTGCGGATCATGATGATCGCCCGCCTGATCACACTGGCCGCGAGTAAAGGTTCTCCTTCACACCCTTGACCGAAACTGACAACAGCGCGGGGTGTGTTCTTAATATGTAAAAGTGCGATCTCTGCGATCTCATCAGCTGTGGGAACAAATGTTAAACGCGGTTGGGTCGCTGAACAAGAACCTTGAGGTTGATAAGAAATACAACCCAGGCAACGGGCATTGCACGCCGGCGATGTTGGCAATGGACATTCATATTTCCCAAGAAAGAAATTGATAGCATTAGGACAAAAATTCGCCTGGGCACAACCCGCCAAATGGTGGATCAAACGATTAGAGGAATTCTTAAATACGCTTATCTTGCGTGCGAGGAGACCTTTATCCAAAGAACAAATATTATGATTCTTTCTCCGATCGATCCTGACGGCGGGCACATAAATTCTTCCTTTATACCAAGCAACCGGCGTATAAGAAAAAAGCGGAAGGATACCAACCCGAGCTCTTTCTTGATACGCCACGGTGAAAGTCTGTGTGTACCCCGGAGGAATAAAAGCCGCTACAGGATAAAGATCGTCGAGCGTTTCATAAGTGCCAGACGCTGCATTGAACCCTACAGGATCTCTATCGGGCAGAAAAAATAGATTACTCCCTTCAGGCAACGGGATCAGATGATCTTTGGATAATACAGAAACACGCTCTCCAGATTGGCCGCAGGCCTGATAACCCGGTAGGTCAAATATCTTTTTCTTCTTATCAGCAACAAGTAAAATAGGCTCAGAGATCATCAACGTCCGATCAGCTGATAAAAGTGTTCCGGGAGCTCCGTCTCAAAAGTAAGCCGCTCACGGTTCATGGGATGATTGAATGAAATGGCTTTCGAATGAAGCGCCATGAATGGATAGCGGGTTGTGTTCTGTCCATAACGCTCATCACCGACAACGGGATGCCCTGCATCCGCAAAGTGAACCCTGATCTGATTCTTGCGTCCTGTTAAAAGATCGATCTTGACCAAAGAAAATTTAGGCACTTCTTTTACGATCGTATAAGCCGTCTGAGCCCATTTCCCTTGTGCAGGATCCTGGGTCACCCGTACAATATATTTATCATCTTCAAAAAGGTAACTTTCGAACATCCCTGACTTTTGCGACAAATGTCCGTGAACAACAGAAAAATATGTCTTTTGGGTATTCTTCCAGTCGTCTTTAAGGCGTGTCTGCGCCTCTTCGGTCTTGGCAAAAATGAGCAGCCCGGATGTATGCTGATCCAACCTATGGACCACGTAAACAACTTTATGTGACTTCGAATTGCCTTTACGCACATACATGTCCAACGCATGCTGGACCGTATTTACCTTTTCCCATTTCGCTCCAACCGTCAAATAACCGGCGGCTTTATTTCCCACGATAAGAGCATCATCTTCATAGATGATCTTAAAACCTTTCGGCTGGTATTTAGACGGGATTTTCTTTATTTTAGACATAGATTCACTTTCGACGGGCCACAACCAGCCAATCCCAGGGATAAGGCGCCTGCATCCATAGCGGCAGATGCTCCAGTTCTGAATGCCAGTCGTATTCGATCTTGACGATCTCTAGAACATCCATCTTCTGGGACGCAAGAATAAC
>CAJBYM010000081.1 GCA_903959815.1 Candidatus Omnitrophota bacterium | reverse complement strand
GTGATATTATTCCGTTCTCAATTTGGTTCTTTGTAGTTTGATTTTGAAGAGAAGGGGGTTCCAAAACAATTGTTTTGGAACCAAACGCGTCCTTTCCCAAAACGCCCCTGAGGGACGCGTTTTGGGGGCCGCCCCTGTCGACTTTGTCGCCAGGGTAAATTTTTCTTCGAAAAATTTAGTTTGCGCGGGTGGTGAAATGGTAGACACGTACGTTTGAGGGGCGTATGCCGTAAGGTATGAGGGTTCAAGTCCCTCCCCGCGCACTATTTCCTCTCCTCATGCAAAAGACTTCTTACCCGAATGGGCAGAAGTCTTTTGCTTTTTAGGGAAAGGAAACAGTGCTCTGGCGCTGCTCCGTCAGCGGCAGAGCCAGCTTGACAAGAAAAGACTTCTTACCCACATGGGAAGAAGTCTTTTTTAAAGTATCTCTCTTCTGTTTTTTGTTTATAATGATGGGGCATCAGCAAGGTGTTTAATTCTAGGGAGCGCTATGTCACAGAATATTATTGTTAGCGCCAGCATTCTATCGGCCGACTTTGGAAAGATCGCTGAAGCTTTACAGCTTTGTGAGCGCTCGGGTATCGACCGCATTCATGTGGATGTGATGGATGGCCACTTTGTGCCGAATATCACCATTGGAGCGGTTGTGACACAGGCGGTCCGTGCGTATACAAAGTTGCCGGTCGCCACGCATTTGATGATCGAGAATCCCTGGGATTATGTGGATGCTTTTGCCGATGCAGGTGCGGATATTATTATTGTCCATGCCGAGTGCTATGGCGAGCGTCGTGCGGCATGCCAGGTTTATGGTCAATATCCCAAGGAAGTGGATGTTATTGATCCTGGAAAAATTTTGCGCGATATTCGTCGGATCAAAGCCAAAGGTAAACAGGCGGGTGTTACGCTTAATCCTGGAACGCCGGTGACATGTTTATTGCCTTTGTTAAATGATGTGGATCATATTCTTGTCATGTCGGTTAATCCCGGGTTTTCAGGGCAGAAATTCATGCCTTCCGCTTTGGATAAGATCAAGTGGTTGCGTGCTCAGGGGTTTAACAAGGATATTGCGGTCGATGGCGGGGTGAATGCTGCGACCGCGCCCGGTATTGTTAAGGCAGGAGCGAATGTTCTTGTGACCGCGAGCTATTTCTTTTTGAGTCATGATCCTAAGGCTGTGGCGGAAGGATTGAAGAGCCTTGTTGTTTAGCAAAATATTAAAGGGTATGATATATTATTAACATGAACAAACACCGCCCTCTCTATTTAAAAGCCCAGACCATGATGGAGTATATTCTTGTTATGGTTGTGGTGGTTGTCATTGTGTTCTTGGCGTTCAAGAATAATGGCGGCGGTGTATTGGAACGCACCCATAATAAGACAGCGGAATATTTTAATACGGGTACTCGGGCGATCATGGGTGGTTATTTTGACGGGACGACCTTTACCAGTGTCAATCCGTCCAAGATCGACGGAGGTTGGTGCCAGTGGAGTTCTTGTATTGATGGCTTTCAGGCCCGTGAGTGCGCTTGTCCGCGTCCGGCTTTTGGAGGGACGGCTTGTGTTGATGTTGCGATCAGGCGAGGGGATTGTTCCGCAGGGCCGCCACCGCCACCGCCACCTGACTGTCACTTTTGGTATTGTCATTTGGGGACCTGGTCTGGGCCCCGTGAAGCTTGCGACGAAGCGCCGTGTCCAGATGGTATAGAGACGGGCGTAATGTATAATCAAGAGGAAGTTTGTCTTCCAAGCCAGCCCTATGGGCACTGCGAGACTCATCCTTCTGGTGGAGGAGATTAAGGCGCCCGTTCGGTTTTTCGCTTGTCCCTGACGTAATTGCTTTTATCCTGCCCCTTAGCAAACTTCTTTAATTCTGCCCCGATCTCACCGATCTGTGCCACGTGGGTGATCTTGGTGAACGCATTGGACACAATGCCGATGGAGATCGACATTAAACCTGTACGCATTTCATTGCCCTGCCGGTCTTTCCCGATGATATAGCCTGTTTCGCGGTCTTCTTCCGAGTAGAAGCTCGGAGCTGCGGCATCAAAAAGGTCAATGATCTTTTGGCTGATGGTGTCCGCGATGTTGTCATCCGAAACGAAAACAAAATCATCTCCACCGATATGTCCCACGAAAACATTGCTTGCTGTTTGGGCCTTTGCCGCCTGGATGATCGTGCGGGCTGTGGCTTTGATGATCTCATCACCTTTTTCAAATCCGTATTTATCGTTATAAAGTTTGAATTTATCCAGGTCACAGTATCCGACAGCAAATGCGCTGCCGCTTTCGATGCGGCTTTGCAGTTCATCCATGATCGAGGCATTGCCGGGCAGATGGGTCAGTGGATTGGCGTCCAGGTTTCGTATGGTACGCGCCACGATCATGCTGATGCGTGCCAGGAGACTTTCGGGTTCAAAGGGCTTGATCAGGTAGTCGTCAGCACCGGCATTGATCCCTTTGACCATATCCTTGGTTTCACCTTTGCCCGTCAGCATGATGATGGGGATGTGGGTTAAAAGCACATCTTTGCGCAGTTCTTTGCAGAAATCCGGGCCGTTCATGACCGGCATCATATAGTCTGTGATGATGATATCAGGGTTACCGGTACGCGCCTGGGTCAGGCCTTCGGCGCCGTTGGCCGCCTTGATCACATCAAAGCGTTCGGAAAGCGTTAGTTCCAGGACATCCAGGATGTCCGGGTCGTCGTCGATGATCAGGATCCTCTCGCGTTTCATGCGTCACCTATGGTTTTTTTGGTTTTCTTGGTTTCTTTAAGTTTGTGTTCAAACGGGATCGTAAAGTGGAACGTTGTTCCATGGCCTTCTTCGCTTGTGACCCACATGTGACCATAGTGAGCCTCGACAATATTCTTGGCCAGTGCCAGGCCAAGCCCTGTACCTTTAACTTTCATGTTGATCTCATTGTCCACGCGGAAGAATTCGTCAAAAAGCTTGGTTAAGTTTTCTTTGTTGATCCCGATGCCGGTATCCGCCACTTCAAAAACAACTTCACGCCGTTCAAGATTGGGATGCGCGTTGACCGTGATGATGCCGTTGGCTGGCGTGAACTTGATCGCATTACCGATGAGGTTGATAAAGACGCGGTCAAGCTGGGTGTCGTCGTATTCAAGCATCGGCAGATCTGCAGGAATATTGAGTTTGATGGTAACACCTTTATCCCTGAGCTGTGGTGTCAGCAGATCTGAAATGTTGTCTAGCATCGGGCGGATCGCATGGGGTTCGGCCTTCATTTCGACGCGGCCGGATTCGATGCGTGAAATATCCAGAAGGTCGTTGATGAGCTTCACAAGGTTGTCGGAGTGCGTATTGATCTTGCCCAGGCGTTCTTTGACCGCATCCGGGATCTCGCCGACTTTTCCTGTCATGAGGATCGAGGCATAGCCTTTAATGGATGTCAGCGGCGTGCGCAGTTCATGCGAAACGGCAGAGATAAATTCTGATTTCTTTTTTGAGATCTCTTCGACGTCTTTAAGCGCATGCGAGAGTTCTTTGGTGCGTTCATTGACCTTGGTTTCCAGTGTGCGGCTGGAGCTGTAAACCTGTTCGAAGAGTTGGGAGTTTTCCAGCGATTGGGCCAATTGGCTGGCCAGGATCGCCACGATCTCTTCGTCACCTTCCGTTACGGCAGGTGAGGTGTAGCGATTGCCTACGAATAGCGCACCTGAAACTCCCCGCTGTGTGAGCAGCGGCGAAAGGATGAAATGTTCTGTTTCAAAAAGTTGGACGATGCGGGCTTTTGTTTTTTGCGATGAGTTCAGAGATGAAAATGTCATGCCGTTCTTAAGCGCATTTAAGAACTGGGGATCCACGGTCAGCTCGCTTTGAATGTGCTCGAGCTTGGAAGGATCGATCCCGATATTGACGCGCGTATTCATCGCGTTGTTCTCATCGTAGGCGAGCACCAGCGCGCGTGAAAAGCCAAGTTCTGTGGCAAGGTCCTGGTTGATTTTCTGGAAGAGTTCTTGTTCATCAAGGGTCATGCTCATAGTGCGGGCGAGTTTTTGCAGTGTGTTCAGCCCGATGAGACGGCGGTCGAGCTCTTCCTGGATCTTGTTCAGTTCCAGGTCGGTTTTGACGATGAGCTTGGCTTGTTCATCGAGTTCATTGAAAGAGCGCATCATTTTATCGAATGAGGCCTTCAGTTCTTTAAACTCTTCGCTCTTTCCAATGAAGAAGTAGGCGAGTACACTGATCCCCAGGACGAGGAGCAGGCTTGCCACAATAAGAAACGGGGTAATATCAACCTGGTTAACAGGGTATGCGACACCGGCCATGCATTATCCGATCGCTAGGAGTACAACACTCCCGTTTAAGAGCTGAGTTCGTGATACTGTTTTTAGCGTTCCCAGAGGCGCCACTTCACCGGCGGTGTACATGCCGAAGACGGGGACCGAATGGCCCAGAACTTCCTGGATCGCATGGATCCCTTGTATGCCGCTGCGGCCAAGGATCTTGCGGCGCATCAGAGATTCAAACACAAGAATGAACTTGGGTTGTTTTCCGAAAAGCTGGGTCCGGATGTCCATCGCCGCATCGTGGATGCTTTGGCGGCAGGCATCTTTATCGGTGATCATCAAATGCACCGGACTTCCCGTCGATACATCTCCCTGACATAAGATACTACCGTCATCCGGTATGTCAATAGGCATGCGGATCAAATATTCTCTGGGCGTTGATGTGCCGATACCCAGCGGATAAAGCAGGCGGATATCTTCGAGCTGTTCCGCTCTTAAGATGGCGTCTGCGGCATGAAAATAATTTTCGTAAAGTCGCACGGCGGGTTGTTTGTCAATGCTGAGGATGACGTTCCCACTCGAGTTGTCAATGATCCTGGGTTTTCCCAGGGGTTGCCAGCTGTGGCGGGCTGCGATGGAAACAACACTGGCACCTCCGATCAGCAGGCCGACGGCTGCGTCTGCCAGGATGCGGTCCTGATAAAAATGATGGGTGGCGGTGATTTTGGTGCTGTCGACCCCAATGGCGCCGACGATCGGCAAAGCATTGCCCAGTTCTTCACGGATCCCGGCACAAAACTGAGTTCCGTTCTTACGAAGTCCGTCGTAGAAATAGAGGCAGGTGCTGCGTTGGGGAGTTTTGTGATCAGCCAAAAGAGATTGCGCCAGACTATAGCCGGCTTCGCGTGCTGGAATCAGGTTTAATTGATCTAGGCTTGCGGTCGAGAAATGCCAATCATCGGAGATGATGGCCATGACGCCGACACCACGTGTTTCCACGCGGTCGCCGAAGATGATCCCGGGCGTGATCGACCCAATCAGGCGCTTGGGTTGCAGGATGCGTTGTAATGTTACGATGCCCTGGGTGTTCGCGTAAGCGGATGTTGCAAAGATGATGACGAGGTCGGTGTGCACGGCATTCAGTTGGGTCTTGGCCTCGATGGCGGCAGCTTTGAATGCTTCGACAGGGTCGCTGGTGGATGAAAATCCTATGCCGATATGCGTAGCCATGATGCCATTGTATCAAAAAATTTTGGGGACACGTACCAAATTAAAAGCCAATTTTGTATATGTCCCCAAAGTAATACGTGTTTTTGAGATCCTTAGCCGATGGCTTTAGGGCCTTCTTCTCCTGTGCGGATGCGGATGCAGCGCGTGAGTTCTGTGACGAAGATCTTCCCGTCGCCGATCTTGCCTGTCCGTGCTCCTTTGATGACCGCGGCAATGGTGCGTTCTACGAATTCTTCATTGACCGCGATGTCGAGCCGGATCTTTCGAAGAAGATTTCCTGTTTCTTTAATACCGCGGTAGAACTCGTCGACACCTAATTGCCGTCCGTGGCCGAGAGCTTCGGAGACGGTGACAAGGTTGACCTCTGCGGCATAAAGTTCTTTTTTGACATCGTCGAGCCGGTGGGGCTGGATGATCGCTGTGATGAGTTTCATATGTTCCTTTCATGGGCGGGCTTAAAATCTGCCCCTACGTGTTATAGAGATTATTCCAGCATGGTATAGGCGCGTTCGTAATGTTGTGTGAGATCGAGCCCCATGATCTCTTCTTCCGGGGTCACGCGTAGGCCCAGGACCTTATCGACGGCAAAACAGATGAGCGCCGTTGCGACGGCGCAGTAAATGACCGTGAAGCAGGCTGAAAATATTTGTGTTTTGAAGGTGGCAATGTTGCCTAGCAAAAGCCCGTTTGCTCCTGCTGGATTAACGGCCGTGGTCGCAAAGATCCCCGTTGCGATCATGCCCCAGAAGCCGCCGACGCCATGCACGCCAAAAGCATCAAGAGAATCGTCGTAGCCGAATTTTTGTTTGATCGTGCTGACGGCAAAGAAGCTTAAAGGGCCGACAACAAAGCCGATGATCATAGCGGCCCAGGGTTCAACGAAGCCGCAGGCCGGTGTGATGGCCACAAGGCCTGCAATAACACCGGAGATCGTTCCGAACATGGTAGGTTTTCCGGTCATAAGCCATTCAACCGTTGCCCAGCTGACGGCTGCGGCCGCGGCCGCGAGGTTGGTTGTGACGAAAGCATTGGCAGCAACACCGTTGGCGGCTAGCGCTGAGCCTGCATTAAATCCGAGCCATCCGAACCATAAAAGCCCTCCGCCCAGGATCACCAAAGGAAGGTTATGCAAAGTCGGACGGGTCAGGCCGATGCGACGGCCGAGGATGAGCGCGCTGACAAGCCCGGCGACGCCGCAGTTGATCTCGACGACACATCCCCCCGCGAAATCCAGAACGCCTTTTGTTTTCAGCCAGCCGTCGGCGGCCCAGACCATATGGCAGATGGGGATATAAACAAGGGTTAGCCACAGGACAATAAAAACAAGGAAGGCAGAGAATTTGATGCGTTCGACCAGCGACCCGATAATGACCGCAGGGGTGATCACGGCGAACATGGCCTGGAAGATCATGAACGCGCTGTGGGGTACCGTCGGAGCATAGTCGGGGTTGGGCGCAGCGCCCACGCCTTGAAGGCCTAGCCATTCGAGTCCGCCGATAAAAGCATTGCCGCGGCCAAAGGCCAGGGAATAGCCGTAGATGGCCCATAATAAAAGAACAACGCCGAGGCAAGCGAAGCATTTCATTAAAATAGCGAGAATGTTCTTTCGCCTCACCATGCCTCCATAGAAAAAGGCGAGTGCGGGTGTCATGAGCATGACAAGCCCCGCTGAAATGAGGACCCAGGCCGTGTCTCCGGCGTTAATAGGCAGTGGTTGGGACATAAGCATCCTTTCGTTGGTGGAATAAGATTTTTGCCAAAAGAAAAAGCCCGACCCCTCCGATGCTGATACCGGAAAGATCGGGCGTCATTGCCCGTATAAATGTTACATCATTGCGTCTTGAGCAAACAACGGCGCTTGTTCAAGATGGGAGAATGATACCTTCAGCTGAAACTGATGTCAAGTAAAGGATGGGCCTAGAAATCTGTCTTCTTGGAGGCGTAAATAAAATATGTGATCCCCACGACACTACTCAGAAGAAAATAAAGAGCGTATCCAAAATGATTGTGATAAGGGGTTGCGGTGAAGTAGTTGAACAGGCCGTCGAAAATGAAGAAATATTTGTAGATCGGCCAGTACATGACCTGGAATATCAGGCTAAGGATTAAGAGGCTTTTGCCAAAGGGTATCTTGAGGATCTTGCAGGAAAAAATAAGGAAAGCGGCAAAGACCAGGATCCAGGTCAGGTTGATGCCGAAAGTCGTTAGGCGTGTGAAGAGCATCAGCAGGGGGGTGAAGTATATAGGGAAATAGAACATGTTCGGCATATCGTCAAAGGGGTTCAGGCTGAAGCCTTCGGTCATGATTTGCGCATTGAGGTAGGGCTTCAGATTCCAGGGGATCCCAAGGGTCATGCCCATGTAGTCGGCCGGAGGGATGATCAGATGGGCGAACTGGATGAAGAAAAAGAAGGCGAAAAGTTTATAGCCGATATTCTTGAAACCAAAAAATCGGAAGATCAGGTGGCTGCAAAGGAATATGAAAAAACACAGATAGACCGGATAACAGGCCATGACCAAGAGGACGTCAGGGTCAAGAGAGTACCATTTTTCATCGAGAGAGATGCCCAGGGAATTAGCCCAAACGCAGCGGATCAGCCCGATCGAGGCCAGAATGAGCGTGGCTGCGATTATTTTGAAACCTGTGGTTTGTCTTAGTCGAGAGGGCATGTAAAAACTTTTTGCAAAATTTTTGTTCTGTGTTATATTTACAACCTTCGCGGCCCCATCGTCTAGCCTGGTCCAGGACGTCTGGTTCTCAGCCATAAAACACCGGTTCGAATCCGGTTGGGGCTACCAATAAAGAAACCACCCTTAAGCGGTGGTTTTTTTAATCTATGAAACCTACGGCTACAGCCACGGCCAGTATAGATCCGATAAAGATCAGAAAAGCTCCGAAATTAACCCTACGGGCGAAGGCCATCAGTGTTTGGATGCTCAACATGCCGACGATAAAAGCCACCAGGATTCCCAGCCATTGAGGCCCGAAAGAGAAAATGGCTTTGTAGTTCTTGATGATATTTCCCAGGAGGATGACCGGTAGGCTCATGAGGAAGCTTAATTTGAGCATGTTCTCTTTATCAAATCCCCGTAGGGACAATATGGCCATGGTGGTACCTGCCCGCGAAAGTCCCGGCAGGGTCGCGACGGCCTGGGTCAGTCCTAATAAGATCCCGTCTAGGAGGGAAAGGTCTTTGGGTGTACGTTTTCCGGCGGATGTTGTTCTGAGTTGAAGGAATCCGGCAGTGATGAGCAAAACCGCGGTCAGGCAGGTGATCAGGGTTTTAGCCTGCGGGGCTGTGTGGGCCAGTGCAGAGACCTGGTTGATGAGCAGTTGGCCGAGCGCGGTCAACGCGGTTGTGATGATGAGGAAGATGAGGACCTTTCGGCCGTCGTTATCGGGTGTCCCTGGTGTGAAGGCTGATGTGCAGATGGATTTGATATCATCCCGGAAATAGACAACGGCTGCAAAAAATGTTCCCAGATGCAAAAGCAGAGCGTAGTTGATCAGGTCATTCAAGGACCCTGTGTCATGAAAAAGATGAACCTTGGCTGCGATCACGCAGGCTTTGGAGCTGACAGGGACCCATTCTGTAATGCCTTGAATGGCGCCGAGTACGATTTGTTCGAACATAAGGATCTCCCAGGTTGTCCCGTATCCTAACAAACCATGTTTGTGCCGTCCATGCAAAGTTTAGAATTTGAGTGTTACGTTTGCCTGAAAACTTCTGATTGTGTCCAGGGGAGTGAACTTTTTTTAGACGGATGAAGTAAGAGTATGTGAAGCGTTCTGGACATGGTTTGGGGCAGATGTTAATATAGCGCCATTATGATCACCCTTGAAGATGAGAAATTCATGCGTTTGGCGATTGAAAAAACGCGCGAAGCTATTGCGAGAGGGCAGACGCCGTTTGGGGCATGCCTTGTGGCTTCCGACGGAAAGGTACTTGCCTGTGATCATAATGTGGTATGGGCAACGACCGATATTACGGCGCATGGGGAGGTTCATACGATCCGCCTGGCGTGTAAGGCAGCGGGGTCGATCGATCTTTCCGGCAGCACCATTTATTCGACGACAGAACCCTGTCCGATGTGTTTTAGTGCGATCCATTGGGCCAAGATCGGGCGTATTGTGTATGGGGCTTCGATCGCGGATGCTCAGGCCGCAGGGTTCAATGAACTGACGATCGCCAATACGTGGATGAAGGCGCAGGGGCATAGCCCTGTCCAGATCGATGGCGGATGTTTGCGCGAGGCCTGTGTAGAGCTTTTTAAAGAATGGAAAAGCGCGGGCAGAGCCCGCACTTATTAAGAGGTCGTTATGAAAAGAAGATTTCTTGTGGGGGTATTGGCGCTTGTTGTTAGTGGGTGTGTGACTGTTCCCAATTCTATTGTTCCTTCGGGTGTTTCGGCGAAGCCCACTGATCGCGTGACGCTCGGCATGACCCGCGCGAGTGTATCAGCCATCATGGATGCGCGCGTGATGGTGGGTTATGAAGTTGATCCGGATACGGGGATGGTTAAATCTTTGGAATCACAGAATTTATATTCTTCAGAGATCATGAAGATCAAGGATGTTGTGTATCAGGTTGACCGGTATGTTGTTCGCCCTGCAGCAGCGGGCGCACGTATTGCGGAAACAGAGCTTTTTCCCGTAGTTTATAAAGCCGGCCTTGTCGTTGCGGTGGGCCGTGATGGGTTGGCTTTACTGATGATGCCGCAAGTGGTAGCTGTTCCGGTTAAGGCTGAGAAATGAAGAATAATTACGCCTATGGATCTTTGGCGTCATTCCTTCCGTTAGAAGAACATCTTTTTCCTCTGGACCAGAATAAAGTATTTGGCCGTTCAGCTGTGCTGGAGATCGAGATCGGATTTGGAACGGGTGAGTATCTTGCGCGTATCGCTTCGGATGCGCCGGATAAGAATTTCCTTGGGTTTGAGCAGTGCGCGAAGCGCATCTTAAAGACCTTGCGTAAAGTGCATGATACAAAACTGAATAATGTGCGTTTAATGCGCATGGATGCGGTTTGGGGCTTTCGTTATCTTTTTCCTCAGCGTTCGCTCAGTCGCGTGCATTGTCTTTTTCCATGTCCCTGGCCTAAAAAGCGTCATGCTAAGCATCGTTTGTTTACACCGGGTGTCTTGCGTCTTATCAACAGCCGGCTGGTCGATGGTGCGGTCCTTTATATTGTGACGGATCATCAGCCGTATGCGGCGTGGATCGCGGAAAATGTGGCGGGGACCGGTTTTTATATGAGCGCGGCTGTGATCCCGGCAACATTCGGGACAAAATTTGAGCGTAAATGGTCGGATGCGGGGCAGTCAGAATTTTATGAGCTGACCTTGACGAAAACAGAACATCAGGATGTGGCTCAAGGAGGCTGTCAGATGAGAACGTATTTTTTTGATGATGTTAATTTTTCCAAGGTCCGTTTGGAGAATATGTGGGGCCCTACGACCGTTAAGTTCGGGGAGCTTTTGTATGATCCTCTGATCAAGCGGGCTATCGTCGATGCGGTTGTGAGTGAAGATGACCGTTCGCAGCATATTTGGATCATGGTGGTGCATACGTCCAAAGGTTGGTGTGTTTGTCCGGCCGGCGGAACAGTTGTTCTTCCGACGGAAGGCGCTCAGAAAGCGATCGAGCTGGTTGCGGATGCTGTTAAAGGAAGCCTGGTATGAACCGTTTCGCTTTGCGTGTTTTTGGCTTTGTTCTTGTGACTGTATTTGCGACGGGGATTTTCGTTCCTTCGGATGTTGATGCACGTTCCAGAAAGAGGCATTCTTCAAAAAAGAGATCTGGCGTGCATGTGGTTTCGGCTAAAGCAGCGCTCTTGATGGATGTAAAATCAGGGCGAAAGGTTTATGCCAAAGATGTTGGGCGAAAAATCCTTCCGGCGAGCACGACCAAAGTTCTGACCGCGATCCTTGTTTTGGAGAAGCTTGATCTTGATGATTACGTGACGATCAGCCCTAAAGCGGCTGCGATCCTGCCGAGCAAGATTTATGCGGATGTGGGGGATAAATACCGGGTACGGGATCTGCTTTACGCGGCCCTGCTCAATTCGGCCAATGATGCATCTGTTGCGCTTGCCGAGGCGGTGGCAGGTTCTGAGGATAAATTTGTGGGTATGATGAATGCCCGGGCGGTGCAGATCGGCGCGCGCGCCACGTTATTTGCCAATGCGCATGGGCTTCCGGCGGATGATCCGCAGTATTCTACGGCTTATGATATGGTGTTGATCTTGCGGGAGGCGATGAAAAAGCCTGTCTTTCGAGAGATCATGCAGGTGAAATATAAGAAGATCGTTTCGCAAAAAGGCAAGATGATCTTGTTGCGTTCACACAACAAGTGTTTGTTCAAAGGGTGGAAACAGAATATTTATGGTAAGACGGGGTATACCAATGCGGCACGTGCGTGTTTCTTAGGTTATTTTACAAAAGGTAGTAATACATTTATCATAGCGGTCTTTGGTTGCAGTGAGCGCTGGGATGACATCAAGCATATGGTGGAACATTTTGGCGGTGTTGACCTTTAGGGCCGATTAGGATAAACTAGCGCAACATTTTAAAAGAGGAGAAAATATGGCGGTTCAAGATAAGGCATTGACAGTTGTTGTCGGATCATTGATCGGTGTTTTGGTGATTGGGAGTTTTATTTTTGCGGTAAGCCTGGGGATTAATATTGCGATCGCGCCGTTAACCGTTGCGCTTAAAGATGTCGGAAAGTTAACAGTGCGCGTTGATAATTTGGAAGCTCAGGTCAAGGGGTTAAAGCAGGTTCCTGGGCGTCAAGCGCCGCAACAGCCTCCTGCAGAGGATTTGAGCAAGGTGTATGATCTGCCTGTCGCGGATTCATATGTTTTGGGTAAGGCTGATGCCAAGATCACCATTGTGGAATTTGCGGATTTCCAGTGCCCGTTCTGCGCCCGGTTCCATCCGTTGATCAATGAGGTTTATAAGGCATTCCCCAATGATGTGAAGATCATCATCAAGAATTATCCTTTGGCGTTCCATCCGAACGCGCGCTCAGCGGCCAAGGCGGCCTTTGCGGCAGGAGAGCAAGGTAAATATTTTGAAATGGCAGATCTTGTGATTGCTGGTGGCGCTGATCTTTCTGATGAAAAGTATAAAGAATTTGCAGGCAAAATCGGCCTGAATGTGGAACGGTTTGTCCAGGATATGAAGGGTAAGGACGCGGCATTTGAAAAGAAGATTGAGGCTGATGTGGCGCTGGCAGGAAAATCCGATGTTCGTGGGACGCCGACATATTTTATTAATGGCAAAAAGACGTCTGCACGCAGCCCAGAGGCATGGACAGCCGAGATCCAGGCTTTATTAAAGAAATAACCCGAGGCGAGAAAAGCCTTTGCGAAAAAGCGAAAATGGTGTATATTCTTGACCTAATTTGAGGTTAAGTCAGATCAATCATTAACGAGGTAGAGTCATCATGGGCGGTCGAGTTGGAGGTTTATCCCACAAGATTTATTGCGAAACAGCCGGTATAAAAGTTTCCGGTGGTCAAAAGGTCAAAGAAGGCACGGTTTTGACGCGCGAGGGCGATGTATGGAAGCCGGGTGTTAATGTTCGCGGCCGCATGCATCTTTCTGCCGCCTGCGCAGGCGAAGTTTATTTCACCAAGAAGCGTACGAAGCAGGGTAATCGTGTGACCTATGTCAATGTGCGTCCCGTCGGGGCTGTCGCTAAGGCATAATCAGAGCGCAGATCTTTTTTGGCCATAGGCTAACAGGGTTTTTCCTTGCGCGCCTATGGCCTGATTTTTTGAGGTGTCATTATGTGCGGGATCACAGGCTATGTCGGCGGTAAAGAAGCTCTTCCGATCCTCATTGAAGGATTGAAGAATCTTGAGTACCGCGGTTATGATTCCAGCGGTGTGTGTGTTGTTCCGGCTGCCGGAGGAACGCTCGAGATCCGCAAAGAACAAGGCAAGATCCGTTGCCTCGAAGAGCTCATGCTCAAAGATCCCATGCCGAAAGCTCACATCGGCATTGCGCATACGCGTTGGGCGACGCATGGTGCCCCTTGCCGCAAGAATTCTCATCCACATTCTAATCTTGATCAGACCATTGCTGTTGTTCATAACGGCATCATTGAGAATTATCAAACCCTAAAAGCTGCTTTGATCCGTAAAGGTTATAAATTTCTTTCCGAGACGGACACGGAAGTTATTGTTCATTTGATCTCGGAATATTTTGAAGGCGATATTGTCCAGGCAGTTCAGCGTGCGATCCAGGACCTTGAAGGTGCCTTTGCCATCGGCGTTGTTTCTTCGGATGATCCCGCGACTTTGGTGGCCGCGCGTGTCGGGAGTCCGCTTATTGTGGGGATTGGCAAGGGGGAGAATTTTATTGCCTCCGATGTCCCGGCGATCATCCGGCATACGCGAAAGGTTATTTATCTTAAAGACAAAGAGATCGCGGTGTTGCGCCGTGATGGCGTTGAGGTGATGACTTTTGCGGGCAAGAAGGTGAAATATAAAATAGATCATGTGACATTTCAGATGGAGGCCGCACAGAAACAGGGTTATCCGCATTTCATGCTTAAGGAGATCCATGAGCAGCCGGACGTGCTGGCGAAGATGCTCAAATTGCGTCTGAAGGCCGGTCGTGTGACGCTCGAAGGATTAGGGTTGTCGGATGCGGCGCTTAAGAATATCAGCCGGATCAAGGTGGTGGCATGCGGCACTGCGTATCATGCTGGTCTTGTCGGGCGTTATATCATTGAGGAACTCGCGGGTGTTCCGGTGGACGTGGATGTGTCCAGCGAATTTCGTTACCGCACACTTCTGGTTGATAAAAAGACGCTGGTTGTAGCTGTCAGTCAGTCGGGTGAAACGGCAGATACCCTTGCGGCGATCCGTGAAGCGCGCGCCAAAGGCGCCAAGGTCGTGTCGATCTGCAATGTGATCGGTTCCTCGCTGGCGCGCGAATCTGACGGGGTGCTTTATACGCATGCGGGACCGGAGATCGGTGTGGCCTCGACCAAGGCGTATACGGCCCAGCTTTTTATGTTTTATATTTTTGCGCTAAAATTGGCCGAAGTACATGGTGGCCTCGCGCCTAAGGCTTGTTTGCAGCTCATCAAGGATCTGGTAGAAATTCCTGCCTTGTATCGCAAGATCCTTAAAGGATTGGGCAAGATCACATCCATGGCCAAGGACTTTTCGCATTTCGGCTGTTTTCTTTACCTTGGCCGTAATATCAATTATCCTTCTGCGCTCGAGGGGGCTTTGAAGCTTAAAGAAATTTCTTATATTCCCGCTGAAGGCTATGCGGCCGGTGAGATGAAGCATGGGCCTATTGCGCTCATTGATGAATACCGCGCGGTTGTTTGCATTGCGCCGCAATCGGATGTTTACGAAAAGATGATCTCTAATATTCAGGAGATCCTTTCCCGTAAGGGTAAAGTGATTGCCATCGCGACGGAAGGCGATCAGGTGATCTCATCGCACGCGACGCATGTGATCACCATTCCGCGAACGCATAAATTGCTAACACCTCTTCTAGCGGCCTTGCCGCTGCAGTTCTTGGCGTATGCGATCGCGGTCAATCGCGGTTGTGATGTGGATCAGCCCAGGAATCTTGCGAAGTCTGTGACGGTTGAGTAACCCCGGAGGTCGTCGTGGCCATTCGTCTTGTCAAGGAGCGCATTTCCCGTAGTGAACTTCAGGCTTTGTCGGGTGACGACCAGGTGGATGTGATCAAGATTGTAGCTGATCTTGACAGAAAGGTCTTGGGTGTCGGCGGTCCCATGCACCATGATATTGAGGCGCTGCTTTTGGCCGATGGGTCGGATTTAAAAAGTCTTTGGGGGTTCAGTCTTTATTTCGACCGTCCTTGGGTTGAGGCATTCGAGTTTCGTTCCCACGTGAATGTCCGTCCCAAGGATGGCAGTCCGTCTATCCAGATCCATGATGAAAAGATCTGCAAGGCTCTTGTGATCCTTGCCGCAGAACATATTGATTGGGATCGCTGAGATGCTTTATATTGTTTCGACCCCCATCGGGAATTTAAAGGATATGACGCTGCGCGCCATCGAGGTCTTGAAGAGCGTTGACCTTATTGCCGCCGAGGATACGCGTCATTCCGGGATATTGTGCAAGGAATATGAGATCACCGCGCCTTTGATTAGCTGTTTTGAGCATAACGAGGATGCCCGGGCCAAGCAACTTCTTGAATCACTCAGATTGGGGAAAAGTGTTGCTTTGATATCGGATGCAGGAACGCCGGGCATTAGTGATCCGGGGTTCCGTCTCGTGCGTTTTGCTAAAGATAACGGCATTCCCATTACGGTCATCCCGGGAGCGTGCGCGGCCATTGCAGCTTTGTCGTTATCTGCGTTGCCGACAGACCGTTTTTCATTTCTGGGTTTTATGCCGGTCAAGCCCGGTGCACGTAAAAAGAAGATCGAGGAAGCGGCGCGTATTGGCGGCACTGTGATCTTTTATGAATCTCCCCACAGGATCCTGAAATCGCTTAAGGATATTGAAGAGGTCCTGGGCGATCCGGTCATTGTTATCACGCGCGAGATCACCAAGAAGTTTGAGGAAAGGCTGGAGGATAAGGCCAGCGTGCTCCTGGCGCATTTTACCCAGCATGAGCCTAAGGGTGAATTCGTGGTTCTCCTCAGTTTTCCTTCCTGAAGAAATAGTATAAGCGTACGTTATGGGAGTTGACAGCGTACGTTTCATGTTTTATAGTTGTTGTGGAGGTCAAATTATGACGATCACGGCAACGCAATTCCGCAAGAACATCTACAAAGTTATCGACCGTGTGGCCCGTACAGGCAGGCCTGTCACGGTTACCCGCAAAGGGCAGTCGGTTCTTCTTGTGCCAGTTGAGAAGCGATCACGCCTTGCACACTTGAAGAAGAGAGATGTTATCCGATGCGCTCCTGAAACCCTGGTTCATATGGATTGGTCAAAAGAGTGGACGCCGTTCATCTAGATACTCATACCGCGGTCTGGCTTTATGCCGGACGCAAAGATTTGTTCCCTGCGCGTGTCTTGAAACTTTTGGACAATGTGGATCTTTATGTTTCTCCTATGGTCCTTTTGGAGATTCAGTTCCTGCGGGAGGCAAAGAAAGTTGATATCAAGGTCGACACCTTCTTGAGGGACATGCGTGCTGAGCTGGGTCTTAAGCTTTGCGATGCGAATTTTGCGTCTGTGATTCTGGAATCCGTCCGTGTTTCCTGGACCAGGGATCCTTTCGACCGCTTGATCGTGGCCCAGGCCATGGTGGACGATGCTTTGCTGATCACCCGTGATAAGCTTATTGGAGAGCACTACCGTAAAGCCTTCTGGCTTTGACTTTTATCCGCTCGATCCTCGTCCTTGACAAAAAGGGGGCGGGGTGTTATATTTTATAAGCTTTGGAACGCCTTTAATTCGGCCCTGAGAGGTCGGCAAGGAACTTATGAGAATAAGAACGCTTCTAGCTAATTCAGCCTTCTTCTGTGCACGTGCGCGGGGGAAGGTTTTTTTAATTGGCCAAGGATTCTTGGCCAATTATCCCGAAGGCCACCAGGTCGCTATCGGCGCCCGGGGCCGAAGCGGATCTTATAGGCAAGGATTCTTAGCCAATCATTTTGAAGCCACCCCCATCAGGAGAAAATATGAGCCCCATATCTAAGATCATGGATCCGGATCAGGTCAGGCGTGCGGTCACCCGCATTGCGCATGAGATCCTGGAGCGGAATAAGGGCATTGAGGATGTTTGCCTTGTCGGTATTCGTACCCGAGGGGTTGTTTTGGCTCAGCGTCTCAAAGAGGCTATTGAAGAGATTGAAAAGAAACCCATCGCTATCGGCATCTTGGACATTAATCTTTACCGGGATGACCTGACGCTCATTGCCCATCAGCCTGTTGTCAGGGCGACACAAATAGATTTTGATATCACAGATAAAACAGTTGTGCTTGTGGATGATGTGCTCTTCACTGGGCGCACGATCCGGGCGGCTCTTGCCGCGCTCATTGATCTGGGGCGGCCATCCTGTATTCAGCTTGCGGTGCTCGTTGACCGGGGGCACAGGGAGCTTCCGATCCGCGCTGATTTTGTGGGCAAGAATGTTCCGACGGCCCGCACACAGGAAGTGCGCGTGAAATTGCTGGAGAATGACGGTGTGAGCGATGAGGTTCTCATTGAGGAGGGGCGATGACCATGGCACAATGGACCCACAAACATTTGTTGGACCTGGATGATGTTTCGCGTGACGAGATCGAGTTGATCATAGAAACGGCACGTTCTTTCAAAGAGGTTTCCTCCCGTGAAGTCAAAAAAGTCCCGGCTTTGCGCGGCAAGACCGTTGTTCTTTTATTCTTCGAGCCTTCGACGCGTACGCGCGTCTCGTTTGAACTTGCGGCCAAACGTTTGTCAGCGGACACGCTCAGTATTGCGGCCAACGTGAGTTCGGTTACCAAGGGTGAGACTGTGCTGGACACGGCGCTTAATATTGAAGCGATGAATGTTGATGCGATGGTCGTGCGGCATCAGGCATCCGGCGTGCCGCAGATCCTGGCCAAGGGGACCAAGACGGTTATCATCAACGCGGGAGATGGCTGCCGTGCGCATCCGACCCAGGCACTGCTCGATGTTTTTACGATGGTCGATAAGATCGGCCCGCTTGATGGTAAGAAAGTGACGATCATCGGTGACATATTGCACTCACGTGTGGCGCGTTCGAATATCGGCGCCTTGATCACTATGGGGGCGCATGTGACTGTTTGCGGACCGGGCACGCTCATCCCTTTGGGTATGGAGCAGTACGGGGTTGAGGTGACGACGAGTATTGATCGTGCTCTCGATGGTGCGGATGTGGTGATGGCGCTGCGCATGCAAAAAGAGCGGCAGCAGGAATTGTACCTCCCTTCGATGACAGAATATATTAAAGAATTTTGCATCACATCCGAAAGATTGAAGAAAGCCAAGCCTCATGCGCTGGTCATGCATCCCGGTCCGATGAATCGTGGTGTTGAGATCGCGGCGAATGTAGCCGATGGCGCTCAATCGGTGATCCTGGAACAGGTGACCAACGGCATTGCTGTGAGGATGGCGGTTTTATATCTTTTGTTGAGCCGCAAGACGGAATAATACGCAATAAACAGTGAGGGTTGATATGACGCTTCTTATTAAACATGCGAAGATCGTGAATGGATCCAATGCCGGAGGAGAGTTGTCCGGACTGAAAGATATTTTGATCGAGAATGGAAAGATCACCCGGATCAGTCAGGGGCTTGCGAATGATGATGCCCAGGTCATTGATGCTGCGGGTAAGACCGTGATGCCCGGCTTTATTGATCTGCATGTGCATTTGCGTGAACCTGGCCGTGAAGATAAAGAGACCATCGAAAGCGGCAGCCGTGCTGCGGTAAAGGGTGGATTTACGTCGATCTTTGCCATGCCGAATACCAAACCGACCATTGATACGGCGCAGGTGGTCCAGTTCGTGTTTGATCAGGCCAAGAAAGTCGGGCTGACCAATGTGTATCCCGTTGGAGCGATCACCAAGAATCGCGAGGGTGGACAACTGACGGAAATGATGGAGCTTAAGCGCGCGGGATGTTTGGCCGTGACCGATGACGGCAATACACTGATGAATGCCGGGCTTATGCGCCGGGCTATGGATTATGCGCGCATGGCAGGACTTTTGGTGATGCAGCATTGTCAGGATCCGAATTTGACAGCGTCCGGGGTCATGAATGAAGGTGCCGTTTCTACCAAGCTTGGTCTTAAAGGCGATCCGACGGTGGCAGAGACCGTCATTGTGGCACGTGATATTGAGCTGGCGCATTATTTAAAAACCCCGGTTCATTTCATGCATATGAGCGCAGCCCGCTCGGTTGATCTTATCCGTCATGCCAAGAAGCAGGGTATTCCTGTCACAGCGGAAGTCATGCCGCATCATTTTGCTTTGACGGAAGATGCGGTCAGGGGATTTGATACGTCGACGAAAATGTCGCCGCCTTTGCGTACCGCGGCCGATGTCGCGGCGATCAAGGCGGGATTGAAAGACGGGACGATCGATTGCATTGCGACCGATCATGCACCGCATACCCATGAAGATAAGGAAGTGGATTTTGATGCCGCGCCACCGGGTTTGATCGGCCTTGAGACGGCATTTGGTCTTGTGATGAAAGAACTTGTGGCTCCGGGGGTGCTGACGCTGGTCCAGGCGGTTGATAAAATGTCCGCTGCTCCTGCACGTATCGTCGGGTTGTCTCAAAAGGGCGTTATTGCAGAAGGCAGGGATGCGGATATTGTGATCGTTGATCTTGAAAAAGAATGGGTCGTTCGCCGAGAAGATTTTGTTTCAAAATCCAAGAACTCGCCGTTTGTAGGATGGACTTTAAAAGGACATGTTGTTAAAACGATCTGCGGCGGGAAAGTGGTGTACGCGGCATGAGAACACAACAATATACCATTTCTGTTATTGGCGCGCGTGCGTGTGGTCCTAAAGAAGCGAGATTGGCGCGCAGCGTCGGTAAAATGGTGGCTGAACTGGGCTGCGTATTGGTGTGTGGCGGACTTAAGGGTGCTATGGAAGAATCCTGCCGCGGAGCTAAAGAGGCGGGGGGCTTGACCATTGGCATTATTCCTGGAGACAAGAAGACCGACGCAAATCCTTACGTGGACATTGCTCTTCCGACAACGATCGGATATTCGCGCAATGTGATCGTCGCGGCGTCAGCTGATCTTGTGGTGGCCCTTCCCGGAAGTTTTGGTACGGAGAGCGAGATCTGTTATGCGCTGGTGTACGGACGCCCCGTTATTGATTTAGGTGGTTGGAAGATGAAGGGCATGATCAAGGTTCGCAGTGTGGCAGATGCCAGACGTGTGATCAAAAAGATCCTTTTTAAGACATGAACGTTCATCTATAATGACGCCTTATGAAGCAGATACAAAATACTTATCCTGTTGTTGCGCTTAAAAAGATCAGTCCGACTTATTTTCGTCTGACTTTTCAGGCGCCCTCCTTGGCTAAGGTTGTCAAACCGGGGCAGTTTATCCATATTAAAGTTTCTGAAGGATTTGAGCCGTTCTTCCGGCGGCCGTTCAGTGTCTATCGCGCGCACCAGGGGAAGGTTGAGATATTCTTTGAACCTGTGGGCAAGGGGTCATGTTTGCTCACAGCTAAAAAGAAGGGAGATCCATTGGATGTGCTGGGTCCGCTGGGAAAGCCCTTTACAATGCCGGCGAAGGATGTGAAGCAGATCGTGTTTGTCGCAGGAGGGATCGGGGTTGCTCCCTTTATGATCTTTGCGGATGCCATCAAGGGACATAAGGCAGAAAAGATCCTTCTTTATGGCGGACGTTCGAAGGCGCATACATTTCCGATGAATGAGTTTAGGAAAGATGGAGTGAAGGTTTGTGTGGCGACCGATGATGGTTCTGTGGGTGTTAAAGGCCGCGTGTCTGAACTCTTTAACAAGATCGCGATTGATCCTTCGACTAAGATCTATACCTGCGGGCCTCGTCCGATGATGGCTTCTGTTCAGGCGTTCGCTCGGATTCATGGCCTTAAAGGTGAGGCTTCCTGTGAAGAGGTGATGGCGTGTGGATTGGGTGCTTGCCTGGGATGTTCGATCCCGACGACCAAAGGATATCAAACGGTTTGTCATGATGGTCCGGTGTTTGATCTTAATGAGCTGGTGTTTTGATGCCGCTTATTCTTTATGTTCTTATTGGCATGGTGGGGGGTGTGATCGGCGGGGTTTTTGGCGTTGGCGGCGGGATCATCATTGTGCCGGCGCTGATCCTGGGCTTTGGGTTCACCCAGCATATGGCGCAGGGAACCATGCTCGCCACGCTCCTGTTGCCGTCGTTCGTTTTTGCCGTATGGAAATATCATCAGGCCGGACAGATCAATATTCCGGCGGCGATCCTGGTGTCATTGGGGATGATGGCCGGGTCTATTGTCGGCGCGAGTTATGCGCAGACCATGTCCGGGCCGCTTCTTAAGAAATTGTTCGGGGTTTTGATGGTCCTTGTGGGCATGAAATTAATGTTGTGGTGAACATATGAACATTGGCGTTAATATCGGATCGTCGTGCTTCCCCAATCCCGTGACCGTGGCGTCGGGAACATGGGGTCATAGTGATGAGCATTACGGGGCGCAGGAAGTCAAATGCCTGGGAGCGATCGTGCCCAAGACCGTTACGCTTTTTGCTCAAGAAGGCAATCCACCGCGTCGCATCTGTGAAACACCAGCGGGCATGATCAACGCCATTGGCATTGAGAATGCGGGGATTGATGCTTTTATTGCCGGAAAATTATCTAAACTCAAGCGCATTGGCGTGCCGATCATTATCAGCATTTCGGCGCATAACGAAGATGATTTCGAATTGATGGTCAATAAACTCAATGCGGCAGGCGGGCTTGCGGCCATCGAACTCAATTTATCGTGTCCGAATTTGCAGAAAAAGATCCTGGTGGCTCAGGATGCAGCGGCAACAGCATCTGTTGTGGCGCGCGTGAAAGCTGTTTCTAAATATCCTGTGATCGCGAAGTTGTCGCCGAATGTGACTGATATCGGGATTATCGCTTTAGCGGCTGAAGCGGCTGGTGCAGATGCGCTGAGTATGGTCAATACATTTTCCGCTATGGCGATCGACGTGAAAACACGACGTTCCAGGATCGGAAACTTTACGGGCGGGCTGTCAGGTCCGGCGATCCGGCCTATTGCGGTGCGCATGGTCTGTGAAACTGCGGCCAAGGTCAAGATCCCGATCATCGGGATGGGCGGTGTGGCGTGTGCTGATGATGCCCTTGAATTCCTTATTGCGGGGGCAACTATGGTCGCGGTGGGGACGTATAATTTTGTGAATCCGCGCGTGCCTTTGGAGGTGTTGGAAGGCATCAAGGGGTATATGAAAAAAAATAAGATGACAGATATCCGTGAACTGATTGGATCCATTCAACGATGAAAAATGCCAAAGACAAATTGATCCTCGCCCTGGATGTGCCCACATTTGATGAGGCGCGTGTGATCGTGGAAGCATTGGGTGATACGGTTGAGATTTATAAGGTGGGCTTTCAGTTGTTCACGGCCTATGGTCCGTTCATCGTTCGTTATTTGCAGACGCAGGGTAAGAAAGTTTTTCTGGATCTTAAGTTCCATGATATTCCCAACACAGTTGCCAGCGGCGTTGCGTCGGCAGTTGGTCTGAGCGTGCCGGTCAATAATGCTTTGGATGTTAAGGGGAATAAGACGGATAAGTTTGCGCCCGTTCTGATGATGACTATTCATACGCAAGGCGGGCTTGAGATGATGAAGGCGGCGGCCGATGCCGCGAAGAAGAAAGCGGTAGAGCTGGGCGTTGAGCGTCCGCTCATTGTTGGAGTTACCGTTCTTACGAGTGATGTGGGCGGGGCTAATGTGTCTACTCTGGTCTTGGAGCGTGCCAAACTGGCCCAGGTGTCCGGTTTAGACGGCGTTGTGGCGTCTGCTCAGGAGGCAGGCATGTTGCGTAAGGAGTTGGGCCCGGACTTTGTGATCGTGACGCCGGGTATTCGTCCTGCCGATGCAGATGCCGGAGATCAGAAGCGGGTGGAAACACCGGCCAGCGCGATCAAGAGCGGATCAAGCTTTCTTGTGGTGGGGCGCCCCATTGTGAAGGCGAAAGATCCTCAGGCCGCGGCCAGGGCGATTCTTGCGGAAATTTTGACGGCATTGTAAAAGGAGCACAGATGCTGCAGCGTTATCTTGATCAGTTGGGTGGTTTCTTTGATCGCTTAAGTTCAGATAAAATCCCTTTTTGTTACGTCATACTCACGTTCTTTGCTGCCGCTGTATTAAGGACTTTTGCAGAGCATGTTTTCTTGGCATCTGTGCCGCCTGTTTTTTGGGGTGAGGATTTGGCTCATTACACCCTTTCTTATGTCGCGCTCGCCTTGACCCTTATTTTGTTTTTGCATGCCGTAGCGGGCGATCCTATTATGCGCGCGGCCCGCATTGTTCTTCCCGGTTTCATTTTACTCAATACGGTCCCTTTGATCGACCGGCTCTTGGGCGTGCAAGACGTGCATCATATTGCCTATTTCCTTTCTGACAGTTCTGCAGATCTTCTGGTATCTTTTCTGACATTCTTTGGCCCTCTTCAAGCCTGGGGCGTGACGCCGGGGATGCGCGTTGAGATCGCGGTCGTGATGTGTGTCATAGGATTGTATATCTTTCACAGGACGCGCTTGATCCAACGGGCTGTGACAGGCGCGTTTCTTTTTTATGTTCTGATTTTTTCGTATGTCGCGACGCCGTTTTGGATCAAGGGAGTTATGGGTTTCTGTAGTTTTAGCAAAGAGCTTGATTCGTGGCTTCTGGTTCATTGGTATGTTGTTCTGGTGACGATCCTCTCAACAATTGTTCTTTATTTGTTACGACGGGATGTGTTTAAAGCTATTGTCGAGGACATGCGTGTTTCTCGTTTGGTCCACTATCTTCTTTTTATTTTACTCGGTTTTCTTTTTTATAGAAGAGCGGGGATATTCCCGGTGTCGATGGACCGCGAGTTCTTTTTTCGGGCCTTCTTTTTGATCATGGGCGTGAGCGCGGCGTGGCTTTTTTCTGTGATCACGAACAATGAGGCGGATCGGGATATTGACCGGATATCAAATCCAGATCGTCCATCTGTTAGCGGTGCGGTATCTGCGGAACTTTATCGTCGTATTGGTTGGGGGAGCTTTTGTTGCGCGGGTTTTTTCGCGTTCATGGCAGGGATCAAGGAGTTTGAGATCGTTTTGGTGTTTATGGCGACTTATTTTTTATATTCCATGCCACCCTTGCGTTTAAAGCGCGTGCCTGTTCTTTCGAAGTTTGTCATTGGGATCAATTCGCTGTTGATGTTCATGCTGGGGTATGGTTTTGTTGTTAACCGGATCACAGTTTCTCCGGGGATCGTGGTTTTCTTTTTGATCTTTCTTGCAGCGGCTGCGAATTTTATTGACCTTAAGGATCATGACGGAGATGCGAAGGCCGGTATCAGGACATTGTCGGGTCTTATTGGGCTTTCGATGGCCAGGAAAATTGTCGGCGGCATTTTTATTCTAACTTATTTGGCCGCGTGGGTGGTTTTTGATCTTGCGGGTTGTTTTTGGGTATGTTTGAGTGCCGGAGTATTACAATATATTTTGATCAATCGCGGGCAGTATGATGAGCGGCCTGTTTTTGTTGTTCACTTGCTCAGTCTTGTGTTCATTTTAAGTTATGTTATGATGGCGCCGCGTTGAAGGACTTGGCGCGTTGTTGCGTAGAGCGTATTTTGTGGGCGCATAGCTCAGCTGGTTAGAGCGTCCGGTTTACATCCGGCAGGTCGATGGTTCAAATCCGTCTGTGCCCACCATCTTTTCCACATCTAAAGAAACCTCGTTCCCATTGGGCGAGGTTTCTTTGTTTTTTATGGAAAAAAGATGGTGGGCACTCGGAAGGATTCTTCCAAGTGCGGTAGCAAGCAGAAAACGACTCCGTCCGAGCCGGAGCACAGGCAAGCAGTATTCTTTTCATTAATTGAAAGAATCCTTTGAGGGGGTATAATGATTAATAAATAAGGAGATCTATGAATCTTTTATTACGAGCGCATTTCTTTTTATTGTTCAGATGTGATTAAGAACCCGGGCAGAAGGCCCGGGTTTCTTTATTTAAAAGAGGTTTAAATTATGCCACCAGATAATATGCCCGCCGATCCGATCGAGTTTTTGTGTAAGGATTCGAAGGTTGATTTCAAGAATATTATTAACTTCATTGGAAGCCCGATCTTTGTTAAGGATCGCCAGCATCGATGGGTGATGTTTAATAATGCTTTTTGTAGTCTTATGGGGCATACATCTGATGAGCTTCGAGGTAAAACGGATACGGACTTCTTTTCTGCGGACCAAGCTGAGGTTTTTTGGGTCAAGGATGAGGAAGTTTTTCAGAGTAAGAAAGAGAGTGTGAATGAAGAATTTCTTACGGATGCACAAGGATGTAAGAAAACTGTCGTAACTAAGAAAACCTTATATATAGATCCTTCAGGCGAGGAGTTTATCGTCGGAGTTATTGAGGATATCACGGAACGCAACAAGCTTGAAGCGCTCATCCGTCGGTCAAAAGAGCAAATGATGGCATTGCTGGATGGTATCCCGGACTTAGTTTGGCTCAAGGATAACGGGGGCAAATGCATTGCAGCCAATAAGCCATTTGCCCAGACTTTTGGTTTGAAGATCGAACAGGTCATAGGCAAGAATGATCATGAGCTTTGGCCGCAGGAGCTGGCATTGAAATATGTTCAGGAAGATGCAGAAGTCATGGCCACGAAGGCGCGCAAGATGATCGTTGATCAGATCGTTAGCGGGGATGGCAATGTCGAGCTGTTTGAAATCATCAAAACACCTATCTTGAATTTGAATGGAGCTGTGGTGGGGGTCTCAGGTATTGCGCATAATATTACGCACCGGAGGCGAGCGGAGGAGGCTCTTTTAAAATCTTATGAAGACCTTAAGAAAGCCAAAGACCAGCTGGTCCAGTCTGAGAAAATGGCGTCTATAGGACAACTGGCTGCGGGCGTGGCGCATGAGATCAATAATCCTGTAGGGTACATTTCCAGTAATCTTGAAGTCATGGTCAGGTACATGTCGGCTTATTTGCAAATGGTTGAATTGGTCGATAAGCTTAAAGGAGCGGTAGACAGAAAAGCATGGACCGAGGTAGAAGGATTAATGGGTGAGATCGAAACGCTCAAAGAAGTTTCGAACCTTAATTTTATTGTTGAGGATTCTCAAATATTGCTTAAGCAATCCCAGGAAGGGATGATGCGGATCGAGAAGATCGTATCAGATCTGAAGAATTTCTCACGCGAAGAGACCCGATGGGCGGATGACCGGGTTCAGATAGAGGATATTTGGGATGCCGCGTTGAATCTGACCAACAATGAGTTGAAATATAAAGTGGATTTGAAGCGGAATTATGGTCTGACGCCTCCAGTGCAATGCAGTGTTCAGAAGATGCAGCAGGTTTTTATTAATCTTTTGACCAATGCCGCGCAGGCGATCCAGGAACGGGGCACGGTCGAGATCACGACTTATGAAAAGAATGGACGTGTTGTCTCCGAGATCAGCGATAGCGGCGTTGGGATCTCCCAGGAGAACATGAAAAGGGTTTTTGATCCGTTCTTTACAACTAAACCGGCCGGAAAAGGGACGGGGCTGGGATTGAGTATCAGCTATGAACTTGTTAAAAAACAAAAAGGTGAGATCACCGTGATGTCACAGCCTGGACAGGGCACCACATTTATCATCAGCTTGCCTTTGCCGGCCCAGAAAATCGACGTCAAAACATAAGAAGGCCTTAGATGAATAAAGAGATTAATGTTTTGTTCCTTGATGATGAAGAGAATATTCTTTTTGCATTGAGCCGTCTGCTGATGGAAGAATCTTACGGTATTATTAAGACCACAGATCCTGATGAAGCCATGGCCTTGATCGAGAAGCACCCCATCAAGGTGGTTGTCAGTGATCAGCGCATGCCTAAGATCTCGGGGATCGATTTTCTAAAAAATGTTAAACAGAAGTACCCTGACAAAATGAGGATCCTTTTATCAGGGTATGTAGATTTTGTTACCGCGGAAGAGGCTATTAATTTTGGCGAGGTGTATCGATTTTTGATCAAGCCGTGGAAGACGCCTTATCTGAAAGCCAGTATTCAGCATGCGATCGAACAGTATGATCTGGTTGGGTCGCACCGGGCTTTGTATGATGCTTCTTTGAAAAAGACGGCAGAGCTGGAAGAGCTTAACAAGAAATTGCAGGGCATGTATGAAATCCAGCGGAGTTTCACATCCACGGTCTCGCATGAGCTTCGTACGCCTTTGGCGTCGATCAAGATGGCCATCGACCTGGTCATGGGTGGTACGGCCGGGGGGCTGAATGAACAGCAGATAAAGTTTCTCATGAAAGCGAAAGATAATGTTGATCGTTTGAATCGTCTGATCAATGATATTCTTGATCTGACAAAACTTGAAGCAGGGCGTATGCCCTTGAAGCTGCAGATGGCCAATATCCATGATGTTATTATGGAGGTGGTCGAGATCCAGGGTGCGGTTTTGAAAGAGCGCGGGATCTATCTTAAGACGGAGTTTGCGGAGAACGTGCCTCTGGTTTCTTTTGATAAAGACAGGATGATCCAGGTTTTTAGTAATCTGATCACGAATGCGCTGAAGTTCACAGATAAGGGTGGGGTTACAATAGTAACTGTTTTTGAAGAGGATAAATCTCGCATCAAGGTGGCTGTTAGGGATACGGGGGTGGGCATTCAGCCCGAGGATCTTTCCAAGTTGTTTCAAAAGTTCCAGCAGTTGGGTGATGCCAGCGAGCGGAAAACCGGGGGGACGGGTTTGGGTTTGGCGATCTGTAAAGAGATCGTTATCCGTCATGGAGGCGAGATCTGGATCGAGTCAGTTTATGGTGAGGGCAGTTCTTTTAATTTTACAATTCCTGTAGTAAAAAAGACGGAGGAGAATGTATGAGCGCACAAAATTTGATCCTGATCATTGATGATGAACCTGATTTGCGGGAAATGCTTCAATTTAAGTTTGAGGCGTCAGGTTATAGGGTCGTGACGGCAAAAGATGGTGTGGACGGCCTGGAGAAACTTCGGACGATCCAGCCACAGCTGATCATCCTTGATATGAATATGCCGCGCATGGGTGGGATCGAGTTCTATAAAAATATTTGCGGCAATGATTTTAAGCCCAAGTATCCGGTGCTTGTGCTGACCGCACGTGCGAATATCGAAAGTCTGTTCAAGGATTTTGCCATCGATGGATTCATGGTTAAACCTTTTGATATTGATCAGTTGGCCAAAGAAGTCGAGATGATCATTAAGAAAAGGACACAGGTTGAAGCCGATGTGCGGCCATGGGTCAAGGCAGGAGCGCCGCGTCATGTTCTGATTGCGGAGGACGATAAGGTTTTCTTTAGTCAATTAGCCATGTTATTTTTGAATGCCGGCTACACGGTTAATTCAGCGTCTTCGGGTACGGAAGCGATCGAGAGGATCGCCTCGGATCTGCCTAATTTCGCTTTGGTGAAGCTGGATCTCAAAGATATCCCCGGGGATATTGTTGTGACGAGGTTGCGCTATATGCCGCGGACGTCCGGTGTTGAATTAGTTTTATATGTGCGCAAGCAGGATGTGCGTGCACATCCGGTCATGGACAGGATTGGTGCGAAGAGTCATATTTTCATTGAGTATAATGAGCCGGAAGATCTTTTGATCGCTGTTGATGAGGCGATCGCGCATAAATTCAAAGAGTCAAAAGATCTTAAGTAATTAATGGGCAGGGTGGATAAAAAGGCAGGTCTTGATGTGGAAGATATTGGTTGTGGATGACGTTTTCTTTAACCGGCAGCTTTTTGTGGAAATGCTGCTTGATCATGCCGTATGTGATATCGCCAAGGACGGTAAGGAAGCCTTGGCAACTTATTATGCTTCTTTGGAAAAGAAGGTGCCTTACGACTTGATCTTGATGGATATCGCTATGCCTGAGATGGATGGTCTTGAATGTTTGACGGCCATACGCGCATTTGAAGAAAAAGTGGGAGTTGTGCCGGGTAAACGGATTCCGATCATTATGACCACGGCGCAGGATGAGCCGTATAGGGAGGCGTTCAAGTTGGGATGCGATGACTACATGCTTAAACCCATTCTTCAGGATGAGCTTTTGGCTAAGATCCGTAAGTTGTTGGGGTAGGGCGAGGAGTTTTGTTAAGATGTTTTAGGGGGTATTAGTTGCGCCCTGGAAAGAATTCTTTCCAGGACTTCCGCCATTGTTTTCCCATAAAGGCAAAAAAGCCTCTTCCATTCGGGAAGACTTGTACTGGCCCTTGAAAGAATCCTTTCAAGGGCGTTTTTTCGTCATCCCAAAAGCAAAAAACCTTCTCCCATTCGGGAAGAAGGTTTTTCGCGCTATGGTACGAAAAAACGGGGTCGACGGGACTTGAACCCGCGGTCTCCAGCGTGACAAGCTGATATGTTAACCAAACTACACCACGACCCCAACAAATCTTTCAAAAGTGAGCATAGTTTAATCGGAGACATTTTCTTTGTCAACCGAATTCTATTCCCGCCTCTTTAATATGACGGTTCCATGGGTCGAGGCCCAGCCTGCGTCATTTTGCCAGTCCCCAAATTCTGTAACGGGTTCAAACTTTTCTTTGAAATATTGGCCGATCAAGGGGCAGTAGGTAACGCCCAAAGTCCCCAAACCCGGCTCAGATGTTCTCATGCGGCTTGAGATGACGATCCAATTGATATGTTTTTGTTCCAGATCTGCAATGATGCGTTTTTCCTGTTCTTCTTTGATATTGATATGTTCAAAATAGATCATAAGTTGCGTCGGACTTTTACGGCCTGTTAAATAGTAGTAGATGGGGTCGTAAGGCAGTGCAAAGAATTGTTCGCCGGGCTTAAGGTTTTTTCCCAGGAAGTCCGTGGTATCCATCACAGCCTTGGTCCATGCGGGAGAGTTCATGATAAAGGCCTTGGTTTTAGGATGGTCCAGATATTGGGCCGGTGTCTTGATCTGAGCGATGATTCGGGCGTGCCCGTTGAATCCTATAAAGGCGAGTGTTGCGATCAGTCCGAAGACCAGCGTACGTGTGATGCGGCCAGTTTGGCGGATGGCCAGTGAAATGGCGATAAAGAAGAACATGAACTCTAGCGGCTGCGACCATAGGGAGCTGTACCAGGTGCCGCTTTTTAAATATTCATGAAAATTGAATATAAAATAAACTCCCAGGACGCCGAGCGCGATGAGGTGTTGGAGATCTTCTTTGGTTTTTAAGCGTTTGTACCATGCCAGATACGCGATGCGAATGAAGGAGGTGATGATAATGCATCCAAAAAAGAAATCCAGGACGCTCGTGAAGAATTTTTGTATGAACAATCCCCAGAATTGGGCGATAACGAGCCAGGGGAGTGAATTGTACGGATGGTCGGCGCTCGCATAGGGCATGCACTGGCGTATTTCGTAGATCGTTAATCCACGCAGAAGATAGATGTAAATCACGGCGGTTAACAGCGGAAGATAAAGGAGTGTTGTACGGTAGAAGAACTTTTTATCAGGTGAGGCTTTAAGGCCATAGCTTTGATCGATGATGAATGTGCCCAGTGCAGTGGCTGCAAATCCGGCCAGTCCAAAGTTGAGTTTGATGAAGCACAAGAGTAAAGAGATGATGGCGGCGGTCCATAGATAAGCGGTGTTACGATCTTTGATATAGGATAAGAGCATGGCTGTGATGGCTGTGATGCATACGACGCCGCCGATATGATTGTAGGTGAAAAAGAATTCCTGAGAGAACAGATAAAACCAGATGGCCCCCAGCATGGCCGCTACAGGATGTGCCACCCGCGAGACCGCAAGGAAAATGAGAAGCCCGGCTGAAAGTTTGAGGATGGCTTTGCCGATCAGTACGCTCATGATGCTCACCCCGTAGAGTTTCATGAATAATGCGTAGTAAAAGGGCATGAGTGGTCCATAGACCCACCAGTAATCCCGATAGGCCATGTCGCCATGGAGGGTTCTTTCAAAGGCGTACAGATCGCGGCCATGGTCTCCGGCGGAAAGAAAGCCCTGGATATTGAATGCGCCCAGGACAATAAAAAGCCCTGCCGCGATGGTCAAGGGCAGGCAAAGGTCTTTGATCGAGAAGGACTGTTTCATGCAAGGCTCCTGTACGTAAGTGTTGGCGTTCATTTTACATTTTTTTGTGGTATGATGACGAATAATTTTTGATTAAGAGAGAAAGTCTTTCTTAATCATTTTCCAGCAGATTAATAAAAGGAGTTGTTATGACGGATGAGATCAAGAATCCGGAATCTGCGGGCGTGCCCGTTGTTCCGGTGGCGGCCCTTCCCGCTACGCCTGTTGTGCCGGGTTTGCCTTTGGTGAGCATCGATGAGTTCAAGAAGTTCAAGCTTGTTGTCGCTCAGATCAAAGAAGCAGAGCTCCATCCTAATGCCGACAAGCTTTTCGTGGTGAAAGTGGACATCGGCGGCGAGCTGAGGCAGCTTGTGGCCGGGATCCGTCGTTCGTATACCCCGGAACAGCTCATCGGACGTCGGGTGGTGGTTGTTACGAATTTACAGCCGGCCGTTATTCGCGGTGTTGAATCCCAGGGGATGATCCTGGCGGCATCGGATGATCAGGGCATTTCGATCCTTCAGCCGGACCGTGATGTGGTTCTTGGCAGTGGTGTTAAATAAGCAGAAAAATCAGAACGCATGATGCAAATCCCGCAGAGTCTAACGTCAGAACAGTGTTTGCATTGCCGGGCCTGTTGCCTGTTCCATCAGCCTGAGGGCGATTGGTCTCCGCGTTTGACGCCGGAAGATGTGTCGGGCCTGATGAAAGTTTCGCCGGATGTGCGCTGGCGGCATGGCGCCGATCGCATTATGCTTTATCCGTGTGGCGAGGGGAGTGTATGTTCTTTCCTCAAGATCGAGGATCATCACTGCTCTGTTTATGGATCGCGCCCGTTTGAGTGTGCGCTCTATCCGTTTCTGATATCGTCGGAGAAGAGCGGATTTAAAATTTATGCTCATCTGAGTTGTCCGGGCATTGATCAGTTGCGTAGCGCAGGCAGATGGGATGATGCTTTGGCCAAGATCAGGGCGTTCTTTACTCAGCCGGAGGTTCAGACCTTTGCGCATCAGCATGCATTGAATTTCCCGGATTATTCTTTATCAAAAGATGAGGTTGAGGAAGTTTTTGCATTTGATCCGGGTGCTATGTTGTGGGTTCAAAGGTCGCGGATAGAATTGGCGTTGGAGATGAGTCCGCGCATTGTATCTTCGCTCGCATTTGTGAATATGTTCGCGTGGCAGGATTTTTTTACATTTAAAGTCGAAGAGGTTGATGGCACACTGTGTATTTTTGCGTCACAGCCAGTGGGGACGTTCCTTTATTGGCCGCCTTTGGCCAAGGAGGTGTCATCGTCCGTGATCGATGCTTGTTTTGATAGGATGAAGGTGCTCAATCGCGGAGGAAGCCTTTCGCGCATTGAGAATGTGGCTGAAGAGGAACTTAAAGCTTTTGATGAGACCAAGTATCAGGCCCGGCTGCGCGGGCATGAATATGTTTATCGCCGCGAGGATGTGGCGTCTTTGCGCGGAAATGATTATAAATCCCGTCGGGGTGAGGTTAATGCGTTCGAACGGGCGCATGCTGGCGCACAGGTTTTTCGTCCGTACACAGGAAATGATTTTAATGCCTGTGCTATACTTTTTGATCGGTGGCTTGACGGCCGCTTTCAAAAACACGACAATGATATTTATCAGCACATGTTGTTCGAAAATCGGATGGTTCACCGTCTGGTTTTAGCGCATGCGGGCCGTTTGGATCTTATTGGTCGTGTCGTTGAAGTGAATGGTCAAATCGTGGCGTATACGTTCGGGTATCCTGTGAACACAGCTACGTTTTGTGTGCTTTTTGAGGTTGCGGATCTTTCTGTTAAGGGTTTGGCGTCATTTGTTTTTCATCGTTTTTGTCAGGATCCTGCGTTGGAAAGTTTTACGTGGGTGAACGCTATGGATGATTTTGAGGCCGAGCATTTGGCGCGGACCAAAATGTCGTGGCGTCCAGATCATTTACAAGCGGTTTATGCTGTCACATTAAGGGATTGACCCATGAAATTTATGGATATGGAGTTTGTCGTTTTTGATGTCGAGACCACAGGGCTTTCGCCCCTTGATGGTGACAGGATCATTGAACTTGCGGCTGCGCGTGTACGCAATGGGGTGATCACCGAACGTTATACAACATTTGTTAATCCGCGCCGGCCATTGAATGCGGAGGCTCAGAAACTCAACAAGATCACTCAGGAAATGGTTGAGGGCGCGCCAACGGCGGCTGAAGTTTTACCGAGATTTATGGCATTTGCGGGGGGCGCATGCCTTGTGGCGCACAATGCTTCTTTTGATATCAAGTTTGTGAGTTTTGAGCTGGCACTGGCCGGACGCAAACTTCATGATGGCACGCCCGTCCTGGATACCATGAAAATGTCTAAGAATTTCTTGCCGCATTTGACCAGCCAGCGGTTGGGGTATATTGCACATTCTTTGGGGGTCCCTGTTGGTGATACGCACCGGGCTTTGGCAGATGTGGAGATCCTGGTCGGGATACTTGGGCGTCTTTTTGCGCTTGCCCCGGATTATAATGTGACCACTTTTCAAGACCTTATCGGACAATTCGGGGTGGAAAAACCGAGCTTTCGTATCAAGAGTGCGGAACAGCCGTCATTCTTCTAAACCTAACTTCTGCAAAGACTTTGTTGCGAAGCTTAAGACCTACCGTTATAATGGAGCACATGAAACAACAAAGATTAATTTTATTTATTGGAATAATATCTTTTATTTTTTTGCAGGGTGCCCCGGTCGGTGCACAGCAGGAGAATCAGTCGGTTGCTCAAGCGACGTTGACCGCCTATGAACTTGATGCTGCTCCGGCGGACCAGCCTTTGAGTGAGTTCCCACGCTGGAAGTCGTCTTTGGGAGAGATCCAGCAGGCGGCCGCAACGCTCTTGGAAACCAATTCCAAACTTAATACGGAAAGTCGTCAACTTAATAATGAGCTTGATGCGCTGCAGGTGAAGATCGATCAACAGCGGGTCAAGAATGCGCAGGTTGCGGATGATATTGTGCAGCTGCGGGGCAAGGCTGAAGAAAATAATGATCCGGCACAGATTGCCCGTTTGAAAGAGATCCTGGTTGATCGCAACCAGCAGGTGCAGGCGCAACGAGTAGAGCTTTTGGCGCTTAAGGCGGGCCGTGGGAGCATGGATAGTCGTGTGGCTTTGGCGCGTTTGGATGTGGCCGGGCTTGAGATTGATCAGAAGTCCAAGGATGTGGATGTTAAGTTGCGTGATGAAGCGGCCATCAATGGGTTGCGGGCGCAGAGCGACGGGATGCGCGCCAAGATCGTGAAAGCACAGCAGCAGGAAAAATTGTTGCGTGAAAAGACGGCCGAGCTTGAAAAAATAGAAAATCCTCATACGGCGCAGGCGCGTGAGGTCGTTGCCAAGATCGCCTTGCTCAGGGAACGTTTGGCGGCCTTACAATCTCAAAAGAACGCGCTGCAGAACAAGTTTGAGCAGGTTGCGGCGGATAAATTTAAAGCTGAGCAAGGTCCCCATGTGTTAAGAGTGCAGAAGCTTCTGGGGGATCGTTCGCTGCTGGAAGCGCGGTTGAAAGAGAACAGTGAAAAACTTGATGCTTTAAAAAATAATACGATCGCTGCGACCACGGCTACTACCGGGCTTTCTGTGGCGGATATGGATAGGATCCAGAAGCAAAATGATGTGATGCAGGAGATCATTGGGAATTTGAGGGAAAATGTCGCATTGTTGGAATATAAAGTGACCACATTGCAACGATACAAGGATCGTAATAAAGCGGTCCCGAAGAAATAAGCAGCCTGTTCTAAAGGAGTGATCATGGAAGATGTCCTCGAAATATTGATGAATGATGCGCGTACCACGCCGGAAGAAATAGCTAAGATGATCAAGAAACCTCTGGCCACGGTCAAGAAGCAGATCAAGGCCTACGAACAGGACGGCACCATTGTTCAGTACAAGGCGATCGTTAATCCTGAGATGGTCGAGGGCAATCAGCATCTTGTGCGCGCTCTTATTGAAGTCAGCATTACGCCGCAAAAGGATGTGGGTTTTGATCATATCGCGGAGCGTATTTATAAATTTTCCGAGGTGCAAAGCTGCTATCTTGTGTCGGGGAGCTATGACCTTTTATTGATCGTTGAGGGAGCAAGCATCCAGACGGTGGCGGAATTTGTTTCATCGAAGTTGTCGTCTATGGAGAATGTACGCCAGACGTCAACGCATTTCTTGCTCAAGAAATATAAAGAAGATGGCAAGGTATTCAAGGTTGCGCCGCGTCAGAAAAGATTGAATATTACGTATTGAACAGATCCCGCTCGGAGGAAGAAACTTTTTCTCGCGGGCGGGGTCTCTTATTTTGTAGACAAAGAGGGTTATTATGTACGTTTCTAAATTAGTTGAAGATCTTCCCCCTTCAGGGATCCGCGCGTTCTTTGATCTTGTGCTCGGGATGAAAGATGTGATCTCTCTCGGCGTGGGTGAGCCTGATTTTGTGACACCGTGGAATATCCGCGAACACGCGATCTATTCCTTGGAACAAGGTTATACGTCTTATACGTCCAACAAGGGGTTGGCAGAGCTTCGCAAAGATATCGTGAAGTTCTTAAAGTGGCGCTATGATTTGGAGTATGACTGGGATAAGGAAATGCTCATTACGGTGGGCGCCAGCGAGGGCATGGACCTGGTTTTTCGTGCGATCCTTAATCCGGGTGAGAAGGTCCTTGTGCATGAGCCGTGTTTTGTCGCGTATGCGCCGCTGGTCACACTGGCGGGCGGAAAGGCCGTGCCGGTCATTACCACGGCGAATGAAGGTTTTAAAGTGACGTTAGCCAAGCTGGAAAAGGCTTATCAAAAAGGTGTTAAGGCGATGGTGCTCAATTATCCCTGCAATCCGACGGGGACATCGTATACGCGTCAGGAACTTTTAGCGATTGCGAAGTTTGCGAAGAAGCATGATCTTTTGGTTATTTCTGATGAGATCTATGATGAACTGACCTATGATTTTGAGCACACCCCGTTTGCGACATTGCCGGGCATGAAAGAACGCGTTGTGTATCTCAATGGTTTTTCCAAGGCTTATGCGATGACGGGGTTCCGTCTGGGTTGGGTGGCGGGACCTGAAAAGATCCTCGCAGCTATGACCAAGATCCATCAGTATACGATCATGTGTGCCCCGATCACGAGCCAGATGGCGGCGCGTGAGGCCATGCGTAATGGGGCCAAGGCTGTTGCGGCAATGAAACGGGAATATAACCGTCGTCGTAATTTCATTGTTACGTCATTAAATGAGTTGGGCATGGAATGTCATATGCCGCAGGGGGCGTTCTATGCGTTCCCATCGATCAAGCGCTTGGGCATGAGCTCGCTGGATTTCGCACAAGATCTTTTGGAGCAGGAGAAGGTGGCGTTGGTTCCGGGTCATGCGTTCGGGTCGCAGTGCGCTGATCATGTCCGCATTTCGTATGCATCAAGTTATGATAATCTGCGCGAAGCTGTCGCGCGGATGAAAAGATATCTGGAGCGGCGGCATGGCAAGAAATAAACCCGTTCAAAGCGACCCTTTGTTCGAGATCGCCTTTTATGAAAATATTCTTAAGCACAGTCCGAGATTTGTAGAGGCCCTTGTTGCGTTGGCGGAACTTTATACCAAAGAGGGGCTTTATGATAAGGGGCTGGAGCTGGATCGTCGTCTTGCCGAAATCCGGCCGGAAGACCCCGTGATCCAGTATAATCTTGCTTGCAGTTTATCTTTGAAGGGTGATGTTCCGGCTGCTTTTAATGCGATGAGGCTGGCCCTCATGCATGGTTATCAGGATTTCGCCTATCTTGAAAAGGACGAGGATCTCTTGAACCTTTTGAGCGATCCCGGTTTTCAGGATTATTACCGTGAATTAAAAAATGCGGGCAAGAGCCTATGAAGTCGTACCGCAAAGAACTTTTCTTTGAAACGGCTACGCGGCGTGATTATATCAATATCACATCTCAGGTTCAGGATGCGGTGACGCAAAGCGGGATCCAGGAAGGTTTGTGTCTCGTTAATGCGATGCATATTACCGCCAGTGTTTACATCAATGATGATGAAGGCGGGCTTTTGGGTGATTACGATGCGTGGCTTGAAAAGTTGGCGCCACATGCCCCGACAGCACACTATCGACACAATGATACAGGCGAGGATAATGCGGATGCGCATTTGAAGCGACAGGTCATGGGGCGAGAAGTCGTGGTTGCCATTACGCGCGGCAAGCTGGATTTCGGCACATGGGAACAGATCTTTTATGGTGAGTTTGACGGCCGTCGCCGCAAGCGTGTGCTGGTTAAACTTATCGGCGAGTAAGGGGGTTTTATGGGGCTTTTGGCATTGGGAACAGTTGCGCTCGATAATGTGAGAACACCGTCGGGAACAAAGAAGAACATGCTGGGAGGTTCTGCCGCACATTTTGCCATGAGCGCACGGCTTTTTGATGATGTGCATGTGGTCGGGATTGTGGGAAAAGATTTTCCGGCGGTGCATTTGGATTTCCTTAAACGCAAGGGAGTGAACACGGCTTCCTTGACAGTGGCGGGAGGTAAGACTTTTCGTTGGACGGGCGAATATAAGATAGATGATCTTAATAGCGCGATCACACATCAGACCGAGATCGGAGTTTTGGCGGATTATCAGCCCCAGCTCAATGAGCAGCAGCGGAATATGGGGTATGTTTTCTTGGCCAATCTTGCGCCCTCTGTGCAGGAAAGAATGTTGAAGATGGTCAAGAAACCTGAACTTGTCGGATTGGATTCGATGAATCTGTGGATCAATACCGCGCTTAAAGATCTTAAGCGTTTGATGAAGAACGTGGACTTGATGGTTGTTAATGACGGTGAAGCCAGGATGTTGACCGGTGAGCGCAATACTGTTGCGGCCGCCAAATGCCTTCGAGCGATGGGGCCCGGTGTTGTTGTTGTGAAAAAAGGCGAACATGGTGTTTATGTCTTTGGCGGGGATTTTCGTTTTGCGTATCCGGCTTATCCGATTGAACGTGTGGTTGATCCGACGGGGGCTGGCGATACGTTCGCGGGCGCTTTGTTCGGGTATTTGTCCAAGTCGAGGAAGATGGATGAGAAGACACTGCGTCGTGCGGCTGTTTATGGTACGGTCTTGGCCTCTTTTAATGTGGAAGGTTTTGGTATGGGCCGGACCGCGCCCCTGACGATGAAAGAAGTCGACAAGCGCCTTAAAGATTATTATCGTTTTTGTACGCCAGCCTAGTAGGCATCTTTGATATGACCATGCATCCTCTTGAGTTATTGGCGTTGATCGCATCTGTGGTGATGCCGTTATGGAATATTCCGCTCATTGTCAAGATCATCCAGCGCAAGTCCTCCCACGATCTATCGCTTTTTTGGTTGTGGGGTGTATGGGGTTGCATGCTGCTCATGGTGCCATGGGCGCTTGTGACACAGGAACTTGTTCTTAAAGTGTTCAGTTTTGTGAATTTCATATTGTTCACAAGCGTTGTGGTTGTTGTTATGAAATATCGCTCGGGAGGAACGGATGTCTGACGTCAAAGCGTTAAAGTGCGGGTTTGTTTCCATTGTCGGTCGTCCCAATACGGGTAAGTCCACGCTTCTTAATCAGCTGGTGCAGGAAAAGGTTGCGATCGTTTCGCCTGTGCCGCAGACCACGCGCACCAGTGTGCGTGGTATTTTTACCGATGAGCGCGGGCAGATCGTGTTTGTAGATACGCCAGGGTGGCATTCGGGGCGTGACGGGCTTGATCGTTTTATGAACAGAACCTCGCAGAACAGCCTTGATGGTGTTGATGTTGTGGTTTATGTGGTCGATACGTCCAAGCCCGTCGGGGAAGAAGAGCATCAGATCTCCCAGCGTTTGAAGTCGGTAAAGGTGCCTGTCGTCATGGTTTTGAATAAGATCGATCTTAAAGGTGAATTCATTCATCAATATATTGCATTGTGGGAAGAGGCTAAAGGCAAGAGTGTGGATCAGATGAAAGATTTTGTCATGATCCCTGTTTCCGGGCGTGATGGTATTCAAACGGACAAGCTGGTCGATATTCTTTTTGGTTTCTTGCCGCAAGGACCTTTCTTTTATGAGCCTGATATCATTTCCGATACGCCGCAACGTCAACTTGTGGGTGACATCCTTCGCGAGAAACTTTTTCTTTTAACGCGGGAAGAATTGCCGCATTCGATCGCTGTTGTCATTGAAGAGATGCGGCCCGTCAAAGGCAAGACGACCCGTATCCGTGCGGTCATTTTTGTTGAGCGTGATTCACAAAAAGAGATCGTGATCGGCGCCAAAGGGCAGATGCTCAAGAAGGTAGGGACCATGGCGCGCGAAGAACTGGAAGTGCTTCTGGAAACGAAGGTGTTCCTGGAGCTTCATGTGAAGGCTCAAAAGAATTGGCGTGATGATCAAGGGATGCTTGCGGATATGGGCTGTGCCTTTGACATGGATTGATTCTCCGGGTTAACGTTCGGAGGATATGTTATATTTATTGAAAAGGATAAGGAGGTCTTATGGTGTCTAAAAATACGTCAGCTCAGGTCATGCTTGAATATGTGGTCATTGCCATTATTGTCATGACGGCGATCATGTTCGGAGGGCCTTTTCTGGTTAATTCTATTGGTGCACGTTTCCACGGGATGGATAATACCCGAGGGGATTCTTTTAACGAGCATATTAAACTTGCGGCGATGGAATCATGCATCTGTAATCCGCCGAGTAATAATCCTGCCAATTGGCCCCCTGTGGGGATGTGCGCACCTGTTGGCTGTGGTGTCCTTGAGAAGAAATCATCGCGTGAATGTGCGCCGGGAGGCTGTAATGTGACCCAGGGATGTGTTCAGGATTCGGCGTGTTGTTTGGCTTCGGTTCCCGGGGGGTGCGGTATCGTTGTTGAGGGAGGTGCTTTGCCCATGGGGCCTAATGGAGAATCTACTAATAACGAAGGTTCAACGCCGGGCAGTGAAGTGTCGGGTTTGGCGCGCGCAGCGGCATCTGGCATGGCGCGTGGAGCGCTAGGGACCGGTGATGAGAATGAGAATGGCTCAGGCGGCGGCGAAACAGACGGAGACATCATTGATCCGGGGCATGAAGAGGAAGCGATACCCAATTTATGTGCTACGCGTGAAACATTGCCGCAGATTCCGGAAATGCAGCCGCCTTTTCCTGCGGGTATGGAGGGGCGTTGTTTGGATACCGGAGGTGCGGTTCGCGGATGTAAGGTCGGAGAAAGGGCTTATAGTGCAACGTGCGGAAAGAGTTTCACAAGATTTGCCTGTAAAACAGATCCGACGTGCGTTAGTCTTCCCGTAGATCCTAATGAACTATGATGGGAAGGTAAGTTGAAAGATGATTTTTGCCATCTTGGCCGCGCATTCGATCACGCGTGGAGCAAGTGGAGGATGTCCGTCGGAGATGTCGGTTATCCCATCTCCAATGATAAAAACATTTCCAACCTTGCGGGTTATTAGTTCTGTTTTAACATCAAATCCTGCCATGCCGTTTCCGCTGACCACGTAAGGTGCGCGCGTACGGTAATATTCTACAAAATCAATTTTAAATGAAGCTTGGTCAAAAGCTTCGACCATGATTTCGCAGGTCTGAAAGAGTCCGGCTGCGGTCTCTTTCGTCCATTCTTGTTGATGGATCGCGAGGTCAATGTCCGGATTAATGGATAGAAGAATGTTTCGCAGGCACGTCACTTTGGGTTTTCCGATATCGGCCAAGGTGTAGTTTTGCCGGTTGAGATTTGATGCCTCAACGATATCTTTGTCGAGGATCTCGAATTGACGGAATCCGCTGCGGGTGAGGATGGTCGCCACATGAGAGCCGAGCCCACCCGCGCCGCCGATGCCGATCTTTGTTTTTTGGATCGCGGCCAGTTGTTCGGCGGTAAGATAGCGCAGCAAGGCTTTTTCAAATGTGTTCATGAATTCTCGATTCTTCGCCAATCTGTGAACACCGGGTCAAAGCTATGTTCTTTTAAGTATTTTATCATATCGGCCGCGCTGCGTTCATCCGCGATATCAAATTGCGGGTCCCGTGGTGTGGCATCTTCGAGATACCCACCGACACTTGTTTTGGAACCAATGGATATGCGCGTGACGCACAGTTCGATGAGCTGGTTGCGGAGGCTTGCTGTTTCGCGGGTTGAGAGGTTGATCCCCACACGCGGGAAAAGCACGCGTGTCAGGCACAGGATCTTGACAAAGGTGGTATCGTTGATATGTGCTGCGGCAAATTCCTGGGCTTTGATCGTGCGAAGCCGGGGGAAGGATAAACTGTACTCTATCCCCGGGAATTCTTTTTCCAGTTCGCGCAGATGCTGATACAGGGAGGCGAGATCTTCTGCCACAGGGCCAAGGCCTAAAAGAGCTCCCAGCGATATCTGGCGCATGCCGGCTAAAGCTATACGCTGTGGTGCGCCGCGCCGAAAATCATAATTTCTTTTCTCTCCTGCCAGATGGACTTCACTGTAGCGCTGACGGTCGTAGGTTTCTTGATAGATGGTGACGGCATCAGCGCCTGCCTCATAAAGCGCGCGATAATCGACTTGGGTCATAGGGTATATTTCAAGCGAGATCCCCTGAAAGTATTTCTTGGCGCATAGGACTGCGTCGACAAGATAGGCGAGCGGTGTTGCCTGGGGTGATTCTCCTGTCAGCAGCAGGATGTTTTGAACACCTGTCCGTGCGATCGCCTGCATCTCGATGTTCATATCGGCTGGTGATAATTTGATGCGGGTGATCTTGTGGTGGCTGTGAAATCCGCAGTAAACACAATGGCTTGAGCAGTAATTGGATAGATATAGCGGGGTATAAAGCCCTATGGCTCGTCCGAAATATTGACGGGTGAGGTGTTGGGCATTTTGCGCCAGTGTTTCCAGGTGCCCGCGGTCATTGTCGTTAAGGATGGCGCGGATCTTTTCAGGGGTCATTCGAATAGAAATCCGGTAAGGGGCGAAGAGGCATCAGCTGTGTGTTGGGCAGATGGAAGGCCGCTTAAATATCCTGCACGGCCAGCTTCGACCGCTTGTGCGAACGCACGGGCCAGGACGGCCGGTTTTTGTGCGATAGCGACAGCCGTATTGACCAGGACCGCGTCGGCGCCCATTTCCATGGCATCACACGCATGTGATGGCGCGCCAATCCCGGCATCAACGATGACAGGGATCTCGATCTCGTCGATCAGGACCTGGATGAATTCGCGTGTGCGCAGACCAAGGTTTGATCCGATGAATGATCCGAGTGGCATGATAGCCGCAGCGCCAGCGTCCACAAGTTTGCGTGCGATGTAAAGGTCAGGTGTTACGTAAGGAAGGATCACAAATCCTTCGGCAGCCAGGATCCTGGTCGCCTTTACAGTTTCTTCATTGTCAGGCAGGAGGTATTTGGAATCATTGATGACTTCGATCTTGATCCAGTTGCCCTGCCCCGAGGCCTTGGCCAGTCGCGCGATGCGCACCGCTTCATCCGCGTTACGGGCACCTGAGGTGTTTGTCAGGAGCGTTACGTTTTTGGGGATATAGCTTAGGATATTGTTTTCATGCTGCTCAAGGTCAATGCGGCGCAGCGCGACCGTTACGATCTCGGCTTTGGATGCGATGATGCTATCCTTGAGATCTTCCTTGTTCTTGAATTTTCCTGTTCCCAGAAGGAAGCGTGAGCGGAATTCTCGACCTGCAAGTTTAAATGTATCGGGCATGGTTTATCCGCCTCCGACGAAGGTGATCAGCTCGAGCTTGTCGTTGGAGTTAAGGCGTGTGGCGGCCCATTGGGCGCGTTCGACGATGGTGCCGTTTAATTCTGCAATGACCAGGCCAGGATCTTTGCAAAAGAGGGCGACCGTGGCTTGAACACAGGCCTCGTCGGGAATTGTTTTGGGTTGTCCGTTGATGGTCAGGATCATGACCGACATCTTAGATCAACGACGCATAAAATGCAAGGCCGTCTATACCGGGGCTTATTCGAACATTTTGAGAAAAGTCCCAACCGTGTTCTGGATGGTTTTCTTGATCATTTGGGGTGCGCTGATGTTATGTTCGAACTTGGGCGCTGTTAATGTGTTATAAACCCGGATGTTCACCAGGCCGTCCGTCGGATTGATCATGGTTAAAGGGTTGGTTGTTCCATCCGAGGATTTTGGTTCGATCCGCGGGCGGATATTAAGCTCAATGTTCTGGTCAAAGTCGACCCAGCCTTCAGCAACGAGCGTGACGGTTGCGCTGCGCAGCGTGAGGTTGTCGGTCATGATCTTTTGATCGATGATCTTGAAGGTCGCGTCTGCATCCGTGATGATGACGTCTCCCCCCTGGAATGTGGAGGAGAGGATGCTTAATACTTTCGAGAGGATCTCGAGCGACCACAGATATCCATGGGAGATCTTCATGGTCACGCCACCTTGCATGCTGCGGATATCCATCAGGTTGCCTTTAAGATCAGCTGTGGCAAAAACGAGGCCTGAGAGCTGCTGCTGTTTGAGCGGCGTATCTTTCTTGAGAAGTTCCAGGCTCGTATTATCGAGTTTGGCTTTTGCTGTGAAGGGGAACCCTTTTTCTTTAAGCATAACCGTGGAGGTTGTGTTGAGATCTCCGCCGTAAAGTTTGCCATTGATGGTCAGCGGGTTGACTTCACCATTTTTTTGTTGCGCGTTGATGTTCAGATCTGCGATCTGATAGCCCAGCATATAAAGGGCCGGAGTCTCGATTGAAGTTGTGGACGTAAGAGATGGCCAGTCCTGGGGCGTGCCCTTGAGCTGTGTTTTGATCTTAAGGATGCCGGCGAGTTGCAGGGCTTCGATCTGTTTGGCCTGTTCGGGCGGCAGCATTTTCGGCAGATCGCGTAAAGATAGTTTGAATTCACCGTTGATGTCGATGTTTGGCGACTGTCCTTCCGGCAGGAAAATATCGCCGATCAGTTCATAGGTTGAATCGAAATAGGTGCCTGACAGGGAGGTGAGCTGGACCTTGCTGTCTTTTTTCTTGGCTTCAATGTTCGCGGTCAGGTTTTCTGTTTCGACAGTAGCACTGATGATGGGATTGATAAAATCTTGCAAAGAGCCATGGGATGTCCAGGCTTTGTTCTGATAGCGGACAGAAAGATCTTTCCATGACAGGACTGGTGTTTTGTATTCGACCAGTCCGTTGATGGAAGATACGCTCTGATTCAGTTTCTTGCTTTCGACGCTGGCGTCAGTAAGTTTTGCATTTGCATTGATCTGGGCTTCTTGTATTTTGGCCAACGATCCTGAGAAGGTTGCATTGATGGCGGCAGTGCCTTTGATGGTCAGGCCTTGATCTTTGATGAGCTCGGGAATGAGTTTCTCAATAAGGGAAAGGTCGGCTTTATTGATCGTGGCACTTGCGTTGATCTTGGGGTTTTGGAAATTCGAGATCTCGCCATTGATGTTGACTGGGGTGTTAAGTACGGTGAAGGTCAGGGTGTCTGTGGCTGCGCTTTCGGTCTTGAATGTTATTTCTCCCCGGATGTCTTTGATCTCACCGACTTGGGGCACACCACTTATGGCAAGGTCGGCGAGTTTAAGAGTCCCCGTGTAACTTAAGGGCAATGCAGACTTGGGATCGAGGATCACGTGAGCTGTTAGTTCCGGTGCGTTGGATGCTCCCGATACGGACATGTTCTGGGTCTTGAGGGAAAGATCTTTGAAAGCAGCGCGGAGCTCTGTTTCGAGGCGTCCTGCATCAAAGTTCAGGCGTGTTCCTGGGGCCGTGATGTCGGTTTTGACGGATGTGCCGGGCAGGTTGAGCGCCGCCCCTTTGATATCCACGTCTGTTTTCATTTCGATCGCAGAACCTTCGATGAGTGCGGACATCTTCTTGAGCGTAGCATTGCCAGAGAGAGATTGGTCTTTGCCTAACATGAGAAGCACATCATCTGCTTTGATTTCACCGGTGATGCCATATCCTTTTGTGTTTTGTGTGACGGTCAGGGCGGAGATGTTGACGCTGGCCTTTATTTTTTGATCGGTATTGAGCACAAGGTCCATGTCACGGGCGTCGAGATCTCCGGAAGCGGTAAGCAAGTTTTCTTTAATAGTCATCTGGGCATTGGCAGTGCGCAGGGTGCTCATGTTGAGGGTCAGGCCTGTGCTTGTTTCTGCCGCGAATTTATTGGCATAGAGAGAGCCGTGGACGGAAATATTGGCACCGCTCATGCTGGCTAATACTTTGGATAACGTGATATCACCCTGGATTTTTGTGCCGTCGCTCAGGGTGATATTGAGGGCGGGTAGCGTCATGTCAGCGGAAAGGTTTGCATTCTTGCCTTCAAGCAATGCGGAGACCTCTGCGTCAGCTAACATAAGATTTTGGATCTTCACAGGAAGATCGGACGGAGAAAAACGCAGGTAGCGGTTAATGTTGATGTTTTTAGCTTTGAACGTTCCTTTGAAAGACTGATCCTGGATGCCGATGCGGGTGTCAAATTTGAGAGAGCCCTGGGTGGCTGGCAAGGAGATGTCGCCCGATATGTTGAAGGCTCCTTTGAGGGATAAAGATCCTTTGATCTGCGGCACGTTGATCTCTTCACTGAAGTTATCTTCGAGGCTTGGGTCATTGACGATAATGTGTCCGCCTGTCATGGTAAATCCGCTAATGATCACGTCTAGCGGTGGGGTGGATGCAGAGTTTCCGGCAGATCCTGGCCCGGGAAGAAGATCACTGAAATTCCAAAGATCTTTGCGGGTTCGTGTGATCACGATCTCGGGTGATTCGATGCGCAGTGAGGGGATGATCAACTTCTTTTGTAATAAGGCAAAGAACAGGATCTGGGCTGAAGCGTTTTTGGCACGAACAAAGGTCCGCGAAGGATCATTTTTCTCGGTAATGATAAGATTGGTGATGACAAAGCCACGTAGAGGGCTGTATTGAAGCGAATCAAAGCTGACATTGCGTTTGAGAGCATCGGTTGCGGCTTGGATCGCCATGCCTTTAACTTGTATGGGCAGCAGGATCTTGTTGACATAAAAAAGGCCGGCCGCGAAAATAAAAAAGATCACAGCCATGGCGAGCGAGATCTTTCTGGTAAGGGGCGAGAATGTTATGACCATAGAGTAATAAGGTAACCGATTTCTTGTAATTGTTCAAGGGTTCGCTCGACCAACATGCAGTTAACTTAAAGATGACCTATAATAAGGAGGAAGGCAATGTCAGTATTGGTAGGCAAACAAGCTCCTGATTTCAAAGCTGTGGCGGTTCAGGAGGATAAGGTGATCGAGAATTTTTCGCTGGGCCAGTTTAAGGGCAAGCACGTTGTGCTTTTCTTTTATCCGCTTGATTTTACATTCGTATGTCCGACCGAGCTTCATGCGTTCGCCGAGCATCTTGAAGAATTTAACAAGCGCAGTACTCAGGTTGTGGCCGTGAGTGTTGACTCACATTACAGTCATTTGGCGTGGCTTAAAACGCCCAAGGGGAAGGGCGGTATTGAGGGCGTTCATTATCCTATTGTTTCTGATCTTAATAAGACCATTTCCCGTGATTATGATGTTTTGGTTGAAGGTCGTGGTGTCGCATACCGCGGGTTATTTCTCATCGATAAAGAGGGTATTGTCCGTCACCAGGTGGTTAATGATCTGCCGCTGGGCCGTAGTGTTCAAGAAGTGTTGCGTATGGTTGATGCGCTTCAGTTCTTCGAGAAGAATGGCGAAGTATGTCCGGCCAACTGGCATAAAGGTGATAAAGCGATGAAGCCTAATCAGAAAGGGCTGGAAGAATTCTTCGGAAAATAGGTAATTGAGGATTTAAACTTCGCGTGGTATACTAACCGCCGTTATTATTCCTCAAGGGATAATGGCGGCGAGTTTTTATATAAAGAAGGTCCCCGCCTAAAGGCGGGGCGTTCCGGCAAAGTTCAGAAATCTTTCAGATTTCTGACGCCGGCCCTTCGGGTAATTTTTTGTGAAACAAAAAATTAAACGGGAAGTGGCGCAGCTGGCTAGCGCACTTGCTTTGGGAGCAAGGGGTCCCGGGTTCGAATCCCTGCTTCCCGACGATTTGCCAAAGATTTTTGGCAAAACGCCCCTGTAGCTGCGATGGCGTCTAACAGACGCCCGAGCTACAGGGGCTTTTAAAATTCTTGATACAAAGTCTTCTGTAGCTGCGATGGCGTCTAACAGACGCCCG
>CAJBYM010000080.1 GCA_903959815.1 Candidatus Omnitrophota bacterium | reverse complement strand
GGGCATGCACTCGCGGTGTCATGTCATGCAAAGAAAACCACAAATAAGGTTTCAAATCTTTTGAAAGCTTATGGAAATAAACATACTCATAATACAAACGGAAAAGCCACGATTTCTTCGCTAAAGGAAACGCAAGAAACTTTATGTTATGGTTATCAAACAAGCATGTATTATTAACTAAAGCTATGATTTCATACTTGTCCGACAATTCACTGCTTAGATATTCTAAACATTCTTTTAAAGTTGCCAACGCCCCTGCTTCATTAAAATTCACAGCAGAAACAACAATTTTTCTCATATTCTCTCCCATTTCTTAATTCTTAAATTATATTTCTTGATAACCCGCGCAGGATTTCCTACCGCCAGCGAATATTCGGGAACATCGCGGGTCACAATAGCGCCACAACCGATAACAGCGCCTTGGCCGATCCTCACGCCTGGCAAAATACCCACACCCTCACCAATCCACACATTATCACCAATATAAACTGGCGAAGAACATAGCTTTCTTTGAATCGGCGGCACTTCTGGATCGCTATGCTCACCAGGATCTCCATACGACCCATGATCATGATCGGAAATAAATACTCGGCTTGCTATTAAAACATTATTCCCGATACATACAGAATTAATAGCGGCGATATGTACGTGATCATTCACTTGAACATCGTCTCCGATGTGAAGACATGGTTTTAATATCTCAGGAAAAGCATCCATTCTTAATCCGACACCAGCTGTGAATCTTTTTCCCCATACAATAAATCGACGTCCTCTGATATAAAAAGGCCTTCTGATCAATCTGATGCCGGAGAAGAAGATTTTTGTTAACAGAACATCTATTGCTAAACTTAAAAGACCCAAAAAACTATAGCGTCGCAGGAACGAGATCATCGTTGTTGTCCTTTTTCTGTTGTCTCAACATATTTTTATACGTAAAATAATATCCCCAAACAAAAAATATAAAGCCACTATAAAAGTAATTGCCCTGTCTTAATAAATGTAAAATAAATAAACAGAGGATGGCGTTGCTCATAATCCAAAAGTATTTATGTTTCTTTCTTGAAACATAAAACTTAATTATAAAAAGAATAAATGCAAACATGCCCAATAATCCGGTTTCAGATATAATCCTAAAAAATAACCCGCACGCATCTTGCTTATTCAAACCATACCCATGCGCAATCTTAACAGGGTCGATCAATTCTGGAAGATAACGATCATAAGACACGGAATGACTTCCTAAGCCCGCCCCAAACACAGGATTATTCACAACACTTTTATAAGCCACAAAACCATTGCTGTAAAAAGACAAGGTGCTCAAATTAACTTGATCTATGGTTTTCTTGCCAAAGAAAATGGCTGCCGTATCATTGACCCTCAGCCTGATATTCGGCAAAGTTTTATAAGCAAACCCTGACAAGACAGCAACAGCAATGACTGCAAAAACCATGAATCTTGCTTTCTTATAATTCAACAGGAGCAGGCCGAAAACAATAATAATCCCTAAATAGGCGATCAATGAAAAAGACAGTAAAGTGCATATAAGAATCAACCAACTTGCTTTCTTATCAATAAAGTAATTCTTTTGTCCCATAACATTAAGAACTGAAACAAAGAAAGCCGGCGCCATTACTGAGCCTAGATGGGCCGGCTCTTGTAAAATAGACGTGACCTGTAATAAACCAAGCGTCGTGCCCTGACATCGAATGTTGGACAAAAACAAACTATAGTCATAACCGAGCTTGAACCCTGCCAAATAACTGATCTCTTGGAAGATCCCGATCAAAGCCACAACATAGGCTATCCTTAAATATATAATAAACAGACGCTCAACTTTATTTCCATTAAGTCGAAACAAGAAATAATACGCCGTACCGTAAAATACAAATCCCCCAAATATCTTAAAAAACAAGATGGCATAACTATTTCCCCATAAAATATTTAACACCGACGACACGATCACCAACAACGCAACACCCAACAACGTCTTGTTTATTGAGAGCCGCCTGAAATATAAAAAACAGAAAGCAAGAAACGGAATAATAAACAAAATGTTCAGGTATAAATCAAACAGCCCCTTGGAAAGAATAAGGCTGCCAAAAAAAATATTGGCCATTAATGCATAACTAAAAAACGAGACAATTTTCTGAATATTTCTACTTCTTAACAACATAGCGCATTAACTTCCTGGATATTAACGCCCAATTTAAACACTTAACCTCGGCCTCAGCCCATAACCTGAAGAAACTCCGCTGCATGCCTTTAAAGACTTGATATCTCCGATGAAGGATATCAACTTCTTTCTTATTCTGAGCTACCTGCGTAGTTGTTAAAGATGCTGCGTGAATGCGATATTTTGCTAAAGTTCTTTGCG
>CAJBYM010000079.1 GCA_903959815.1 Candidatus Omnitrophota bacterium | reverse complement strand
CCATGCTCATCGATGCCACCTCACAAAACTCCATAGGCGCATGACGGTAATGATCCAAAGGATCTTCCGCGCACAAATACGCATGAAAAGCATGCCCAGATTCATGCAAAAGCGTACGAACATCATCATCAATGCCAACCGCATTCATGAAAATAAAAGGTTTCCGTGCCTCGGTCAGAGTGTTCTGATATCCGCCGGGCGCCTTACCTTTATGGCTCGCAAGATCCAAAAGGCCAAGACCTTTCATGTCCTCATAAAGATCAAATAATTGCGGATCAAGTTTCTTGAAGATCCGTCCCACGCCAGAAACAAGGCAAGCAACATCCTCAAAAGGCTTAAGCGGCGCGCGGCCGAACGGATCCACAGCCCCGTCCCATGGCCTGAGGACATCCAGTTTCATGTCCTTCTTGCGTTTCAGATCGATCGCGCGACGTAACGGCACAACAAGTTCTTTGACAGCACGATGATAGGACTTGCAATCCTCCGGGGTATAATCAAAGCGCTGATAAGCCTTGAACTGATAGTCACGAAAATTCTTAAAACCCGCGTTGAGCGCGATCTCACCGCGAAGTGCCCTCATTTTATCAAAGATATCATCAAGCTTATCCTTGTCGCGCAAACGGCGTTCGGCCGTAGCACGCCAGGCACGCTCACGCAACGTTCTGTCTGTTTCAAACATGAACTTGCCCATCTCAGGCATAGTTCGCTCCAGGCCATCGAATGCAACGGTCATGGCTCCGCAGACCGCCTGATATTCCTGAGAAAGAAGACTGACCTGTGTTTCAATCGGAATATTCTTATCCACAAAAAGCTCAACGGCCGCGCGCGAGGAGCGTTCATAGACCTCATAACGCAAAGGACACAGAGGATACTTCGCGTTCAAAGCAAGAAACCGTTCATTCAATTGATGGGACAGGGGCTTGACCGCAGGCTCGATCTGTTCAACAAAATCCTGATACGCCTTGGCTTTAACAAGATCATCTGTCGCACAGGTCATCTCGATATAAAGCACACTCCCCGCCTGACTCAAAGCCGCATCCAGTTCGGAACGATCCAAGATCAACTTTTCAAGATCTTCTTGAGAATCCACCGCCCTGATCAAAAGGCTTTCATACAGCTGTGTTACAACAGCCGCATCCGTAAGAACAGCCTGCACAGACACAAATTGACGCCCGACATATGGTAAAAGAGCCGCGAATCTATCTTTACTATTATCCATCATTCTCCATTCAATTCGTAACCTGGACCGTATAGGCAACAACCGCCTCACCATTCTTGGACACAGGCACATCAAATGTCAGCGTCTGCGCATCTTTCTTCTTATACTCCAAAGAACTTCTCAGGACATCCCACTCGCTCATACCATAGAAAAGCTCTTCAACATTAACAACAACATCTTCATCCTTGTGATTACGGATCGTGACTTCTGTCTCCGTCTCGGTCGTCCGGTTACTGATGCGACGAAAAGCTACCTGTTTCTTTTCCGCAACAACGTCAAAAGCTTCGCCGACCTTAAGCTTGACCTGCTCATCTTTAGGTGTGTGTTCCACACGATCCTCGCCAATAAACTGCTGACCACCCTTTTTATCCTGCTTATAAAGCCTTACGATCCCGGCAGGGATCGGCATACCCAAATGATCGGATTCACTGTTCTTAAAAGACACCCCGACCTTGACCGGGAGCTTCCTGGTCGCTGCATTCTCCTGCCAATAATAATTGCTGTCGTTATTATTAACAACATATGTCTTATTCAAAGGAATGCCTGCCGATTCAAGCAAACTGATCTGCTTGGTCTGCTTATCCTTGATGGTCGTCTTACGCTGAAGGTCGTAAAGATGATATTCAAACAGGGACTCTTCCTGAAATTGAGATCCTCCCGCACTATCAGCCAGCATCATCATTTCTTTATTGACCCTATTACGACCCGGGCTTTGCGCCTGAACAACATTCGGCTTGCCTGCTATAAGTTTAAGCTGAGCGTCTTGATACATCGCGCCGCTCTGATTGTCCACGGTAACCCAGCCTGCCAGATCTCCAGCAGAATCATCCTTGTTCACAACCAAGACATAATCTGCGCTCCACGTCACACCATTGGTCATGTAAGAAACCTCAACATCCTGTGAAAGAGCTTGCTCATTATCAAACAACCATGTGAGCGTCGGCTTGGCAATAAGATTTTCAGGTAAACGCGGGAGAACAGCATAGCCGGGATACCCTAGATAGATCTCACCATTGATATCATAAACCCCGCCATCATTATTGCTGATCAATGTCGCCTCGGATAAAGTCTGCTTATCCTGATCCTGATTCCAGGCAGACAACTTGATCTTCTGTCCGACATATTTATCAAGAAGCTTGGAACGGCTAATAAGATCATATTCATAATTCTGTTCAAGCACGCGGAACTTGTCCGTTTCGGTCAAGGACTTCACATGCACCGTCTGAGGCATGATCTGAGATGCAACATCCATGAACCGAAGCTCACCCTGCCCAACAGGCACAGTAAGCTTACGCACATCTTTAACCAGACCGCGGCCCATATTGTAAACGGTCAAGTTCACGGAACTTTGATCAGACAATGTACTCACGCTCACGGTTTCAGCAAAAGCCGGTGTGGCAAAAACAACAAGAAACAACACGATAGCCCAACTCTTCATACATCCTCCTTTATAAGAAAATCAGTAAGATTAAAACATTATTACACAAGTCTTGTGTTTTTCAACCCCTGCAACCCTCCGAGGAATTCCCTTGACAAAAGGAGGTTGTCGATTAAAATTGAACTCTCATTTGGGAAAAACAATTATTCATTAAAGAGGTAACATTATGGCTAGAGTTTGTTCAGTTTCCGGCGCGGCCCCTACATCAGGCCGCTTTTATAAAAGACGCGGTATGGCACGCCGTAAAGGTGGTGCCGGTTCCAAGATCGTTGGTAAAACACTTCGTGTTATTAAGCCCAACCTTCAGCGCGTGAAGATCATCGATGCGAACGGTACGATCAAATATGCATGGGTCTCTGCCCGCATGCTCAAAGCCGGCAAAGTTACTAAAGCGCCCAAAGCATCCCAAAAGCGCGCCATTGCAGCCGCTAAGAAAGCATAAGCAGCTCTACTCGCCTACAAAAAAGCCCTGACGTTATTGTCAGGGCTTTTTTATTTTCAGCGCATCCCGATCATTTTGCCATTCTAATATCCTTGAGCATGATCTGCGCTTGAGGGGCTTTATTCCAATCATCGATCCCGATAGTATAAACGATATCAATAGCTTGATTCATGCGCAAGTCTCCAAAATCCGCACCCATCCCAAACCCGACAGCAGACACACTCGTACGTCCATCCGTGATCCAGAATTTTAATGTATCTTTGCCCATGACCTGGGGCTTACTCTTGACCATAAGACGACGTGTGGCAAATACAGGCGCAGGATTGCCCTCACCAAAGGGTTCAAGGGCTTCAATGCTAGCCACAAGATCCATGGACACATCCCCCAGCGGCAATTCAGCATCAATCTCAAGTACAAGATCCGACGCCCCATCTGCGAAAATACCTTTGGCATAATCATGAAGGCGCTTACGCAGTTCAACAATATTGCTGTCTTTGACTTTCAGCCCCGCCGCACGCTTATGCCCACCAAACCCTTCGAGGATCTCGGCACAATGAGCGAACGCCTCATTGAGCGCAAAGCCCTCCAGCGAACGGGCCGAACCCACGCCAACGCCATCATCGACCGATATCACGATGGCTGGACGCCCGTATTTCTCAACGATCTTTGACGCAGCGATACCCAGGACCCCTTTATGCCAGCCTTGTCTATGGACGACAATGATGCGGTCATCCAAGAAACCATCGGCCCCCTCGATCATATCAACAGCTTCATCAAAAACAGCACTTTGCAAACGTTGACGATCACGGTTATACACTTCTAAAGCCTGCGCCAATGCCACAGCATTAGTAGGCTCATCACACAACAAGAGTTCAAGTGATGTTCCAGCACTGCCCATACGACCCGCGGCATTAAGACGCGGTCCTAAAGAAAAACCAACAAGATGCGGGGTCATATTTTTACCCCGGATCCGCGCAATCTCAATGAGGGCCTGAAGGCCCGCCTTGGAACTGGCGCCAATGCGCGGTAGGCCATGGCGCGCAATGATCCTGTTCTCACCCAAAAGAGGGACAACATCAGCAATAGTGCCGAGCGTCACAAGGTCCAGATCATATAAAGGAAATTCACCTGTAACCGCCTGAACAAACTTCGCGGCCAACCCCACACCCGCAAGATACGGACATGGATACGAACAACCCGGCTGTTTAGGATCCACCACAGCACACGCCGCCGGCACAGGCCCTTCAGGTTCATGATGATCGATCACGATCGTATCAATGCCGTTCTCTTTAAGTGACGCCACCTCTCCTACCGACGTCACACCACAATCCACCGTAATAAGAAGGCCGACTCCCCATTGTTTGGCCAATGGAACGATCTCATAATTCAAGCCATAGCCCTCATCCATACGATGCGGGATATAACTCATCGCTTGAATGCCAAGTTTCTTAAGCAAACGATAAACGACAGCTGTTGAGGTCACGCCATCCACATCATAATCCCCATAGACAAGCACCATCTCACCGCGCTCCCGCGCGATATTAAGACGACGAACAGCTTTGTCCATATCCTTTAACAAAAAAGGATCATGCAAAGATGTCAAAAGAGGTTTAAGGAATATGTCCGCCTGATCAGAGGCCGTGATCCCACGATTGATCAACAGTTTAGCCACAATGGAAGGAAGGCCAAGTATTCGGCCAAGCTCTGCCTGTAAAGCAGGTTGCGGAACTTTTAAGCGCCACTTCTTTGGCATATTATCCCTTTCCGCCAGGACACTCGCTCATCTCCTGCGGAGATATCGCGTTCTCACCTGGTGTGAACCGTGTCGGCTTCAAGGGGTTTCGGCAAATCCGTAGCACAGGCCTCACATCTTCTCTGGAGCTGTGATACCGAGGAGTTTCAAGCCATTGGCAAAAACAATACGGCTGGCATTGACCAAAGCCAGGCGCTGGGCTGACAGCTCGGGCGCCTGCGGGTCAATGATCTTGCAGCGATCGTAGAACTTATGATAAACAAGTGCAAATTCCAACATATACCGCGTCATCACATACGGGTCGAGTTGCGCCGAACAAAAATCCAGTGTTTCCGGAAATTCTGCCATCTTCTTGATAAGATCGATCTCAGCCTCATCCGTAATAAGCTCAAGCGACCCTGTCGCCGGAACGATCGATGCTTCGATCTTTGCTTTATTGATCAAACTATGACAGCGTGCATGGCCATATTGGATATAATAAACAGGGTTTTCCGATGCCTGCTTCTTGGCCAGATCAATATCGAACTCAAGCTGCTGGCTCACCTGGCGCATGAGCATGAAATAACGCCCCGCGTCCGTGCCGACCTCTTCAACCACTTCACGTAACGGAATAAACTCCCCCGCGCGCGTCGACATACGTAACTGCTTGCCCTCACGAAAAATGCTCGCCAACTGAATGATGAGCACTTCAAGCGCCGCCACATCTTTGCCGAGCGCTTGAGCCGCAGCCTTGATGCGCGCAATATACCCGTGATGATCAGGACCAAGAATATCGACCAGAAGATCAAACCCACGATCATATTTGTATTTATGATAAACAATGTCAGGTGCCAGGTACGTATAGAGCCCGTCACTCTTTTTAACAACACGATCCTTGTCATCTCCGAAGTGCGTGGACTTAAACCACAGCGCTCCATCCTTCTCGTAAATGAATCCTTTCTGACGGAGTTCTTCCAAAGTCTGTGCGATCTTTGCCGGCGTGGCCACTTCAGACTCAAAGGACCAGTTATCGAAATTCACGCGGAATAAACGAAGATCTTCACGGATGACATCCATAAGATAGTTCTTTGCAAAACTGCAGAAATCTTCAAAGGAACACTCATGCACATCAGCCAAAGATTTGAATTGCCTCTGATCCGCAAAGATCTTGGCCATATCCTGGATATAACCACCCTGATAACAATCTTCGGGATATTCGATCTTCTCACCAAAAAGTTCCTTGGTGCGTAGCTGCAGGGAAAGGCCAAGCGTACGGATCTGATTCCCGCCGTCATTGACGTAGAATTCACGCTCAGCATGATGACCGGTAAAATTTAAAATATTAACAAGAATATCGCCGACAGCGGCCTGACGCGCATGCGCAACCGTGAGCGGACCTGTCGGATTCGCAGAAACAAACTCAACCAAGACCTTTTTGCCTTTGCCAAGATCTGTACGCCCATACCCCTCTTTACGGCCAAGAACATCGAGAACGACTTCATGGTAAGCCGCGGGCATCAAACGAAAATTGATAAACCCAGGACGCAATGTCTCAACGGCCTTAACTTTATCTTTGATAGACGATACAGCGACACCCTGACGGATGCGATCGGCAAGCTGCTCAGCGATCTCCATAGGATTGCGCTTAAGGACCTTGGCCAGCTGCAACGCCACATTGCAGGCAAAGTCACCATGCTCTTTATTCGCCGGCGCATCAACACTGATCACAGGCATAGGTACAAGCGGCCCATAAACGTCGAGCGACGCCCGGACAATATCATTCAATTGAGTACGCAGATGTGTGAGCATAGGATCAGTTTCTAAACGCAGGAGATCGGTCTACTGCCAAGTAACAGGAATAGCTTCCTGCCACAGATGATCAAGGCCGTAGAACTCGCGCGATTCATTTTCAAAAACATGGACGACAACATCCCCCATATCAAGAAGAACCCAGCGTCCGTTCGCCTCGTCGATGGGAGGCGCGCCCGCCGCGCTCGCTGCGCTCGCTGCACTCGCGAACCTGAAACTGCGGGAACGACCTGCTCCGTCGAGGCCTTGCTTGAATTTGATCTTGATGCCGATCTGGTGCAGGCCCTCGTCAACACCATCAGCCACAGCTTTTATATGACGGGAGCTGGTCGCGGTGCAAAGCACAAAATAGTCACAGAAATTGACTATTTCACGCATGTCGAGGACAACAATATTCTCCGCTTTCTTATCAGCGCAGAAAAGAGCAGCCTTTTTGGCCAGTTCTAGTGATTCCAATGTTACGTCAAGTCTAGTCAGGGTTTTTAATTACTTCTTCAGCTTAAGCGCCTGCTCTTTGCCAAGAACTCTCCAGCACTCATGCGAACCAGCCGGAGACTTCACGACGGCAAAGAAACGCCCGCCCTTCTCCTGAACTTTGTAATCAGCAGATTCGAATTTCGCTTTCGTCTTCACATCGTAGAATGATAACTTTTCCATGCGACCTCCTGTATAAGTGTAATGATAACGAAACTGAGTGTATCCAAGAACATAGCGCGTGTCAAATTAAAAAAGCATGATGATGAACTTTTTTCAAGCCGCCACGATCGCGCGCAAGCCTTTTTCCTGCTCATCTGTCAACGCTCCAACCACAGCAAGATTAAGTTTCTTCTCTTTGAGAACATCTCCCGCGACACGCCGGATATCGTCGGGCGTAAGGCCATTAACCCGGTAAACAACTTCACCCAGCGTACGGATGCGGTCACGCTCGATCATGGACTCTCCCATCCACATCATATGCTCCGTGGTATCCTCCAGACCAAGAACAAACTGCCCCAAAAAATATTCACGGGCACGCACAAATTCAGGATCCTTGACCCCATAACGGCGCAGCTGTTTCAAAAGCTTCATGATAAGTTCGACGGACTCAAGGAGCTTTTTATTATCCACACCCGCTTTGATCATAAAAAGACCGGCATCATCATAAGCCTTGGTCGTGCTGTAAACTGAATACGCCAAACCTCTTTTTTCACGCAATTCATCAAATAAACGACTGGACATATTCCCGCCGAGAATAACATTGAGCAGTGCCTGAGCATAAATATCAGGATGATCAGCGCGCAAAGACGGAAATCCCAAGGCCATATGCATCTGTTCGGTCTGTTTGCGAAAAAAACTGGTCCGTGGGGCGCGCTGTTTGCCTTTAAAAGGATCACACGCCTCCCTTTTCTGACTCGGAAAATTGCCCAGTTTATCTTCCAGGAAATCCACAAGCCATTCGTGCGAAAAATTCCCGCACACTGAAACGACCACATTATCCGGAGCATAATACCGGCGCTGAAAAGCACGCAGACCTTTTTGTGTCATGGCTCCAACGGTATCTTTAGTCCCGGCAAGACTTTTTCCCAGCGGATGATCCGGCCACACCAGGCCGTCTAAAAGTTCAAGGACATAATACTGCGGCAGGTCATTGTACATCTTGATCTCTTCGAGAATGATGGTGCGCTCACGCTCCAGATCATTCTTCTGGATCAACGGAAAGAAGACCATGTCACTTAAAATATCGATGGTCTGATCAAAATACTTCGTAGGAACTTTCGCATAATAGCAAGTCTGTTCCTCACCGGTGAATGCATTGAGCGTCCCGCCAACACCTTCAATGCTGCCCTTGATGTCATTGCAGGAATATTTAAGACTGCCGCGAAAAAGGATATGTTCCAAATAATGCGCCGCCCCTTTCTCAACGTCACTCTCAAAACGGCCGCCCACACCCACCCACACACCCACAGCTACACTTTCACGGTCTTTAAGTTGATTGGTAATCAGACGAAGATTGTTAGAAAGGACAGCTTTCTGATACATATTTACTTTATCGCCTTGACCAAAGTCGTCACAAAAGCGCCAACACGTGCAACCATATCTTTTGCTCCCGCATATTTCTGGATCTCTTTGACAATCGCGCTACCCACGATCACACCATCCGCCACACGCGCCAGGCTACACACCTGCTCAGGCGTGGAAACACCAAACCCGACACACACAGGCTTGTCGGTTAATGTCTTAACCGCACGTATCTTGCGCGCGATCTCAGACGGAATAGTTTTACGCACACCCGTAACACCCGCAACGGCCACATAATAAATAAAACCCGTCGCGGCTTGAATAATAGGCTTCAAACGATTGGGTGTTGTCGTTGGCGCGATAAAGAAAATCGTCGACAAATCAGCCTTCATGGCAAAACGGCGCAAATCACCCGCTTCTTCCAACGGAAGATCGGGAATGATAACGCCATCGACACCGGCCGCTTTAGCCTGCGTCACAAACGCATGCTGACCAAAATGAAATACAGGATTGTAATACGTCATAAGCGCGATCGGAATATGCGAACGCTGACGGATACGCTTGACTGTCGTGAAGATCTTCTTTAAAGTCGTACCGTTTTGAAGCGAACGGTAAGACGCCGCCTGGATCGTCGGTCCATCAGCCAGCGGGTCAGAAAATGGCACACCCAGCTCAATGATGTCAGCACCGGCCCTCTCTAAAGCCAAAACCAATGCTTCCGTCGTATGAAGATCAGGATCTCCTGCTGTTATAAAAGCAATAAAAGCTTTCTTCCCGGCTTTACGCAACTCTATAAATTTCTGATCTATTTTATTGGTCATTGAAATAACAAATCCTTGATAGTGTTCATATCTTTATCACCACGACCCGATAAACACAGGATCACTGTTTTGTTGCCCTTGACCTTACGCGCCAGTTTGGGGAGATAGGCCAATGCATGCGATGACTCCAGCGCCGGGATAATGCCTTCGGCGCGTGCCAGGACCTGCGCGGCTTCAAGGGCCTCATCATCCGTAATAGCTACATATTCAGCCCGGCCTGTTTCCTTATAGTAAGCATGTTCAGGTCCTACGCCCGGATAATCCAACCCGGCCGAGATCGAGTGTGCCAGCTGGATCTGCCCATCATCATCCTGAAGCAATCTGCTTTTTGTACCATGCAGAACACCCACACCCCCCTTGCAAAGCGCGGCTGAATGCTTGCCCGTATTAATCCCATGCCCGGCAGCTTCAACTCCAATAAGCTTCACAGCCTTATCAGCCACGAACGGATGGAAAATACCCATGGCATTACTGCCGCCGCCCACACACGCCACAACATAATCAGGAAGTTTTTTTTCTTTGACCAAAAACTGCTTGCGCGCTTCGATGCCGATCACCGACTGAAATTCACGCACCATCAAAGGATAAGGATGAGGACCAGCGACAGTGCCGATCAAATAAAATGTGTCTTTCACATTCGTGACCCAATCGCGGATCGCCTCATTCATGGCGTCTTTCAAGGTCTTCGAACCGCTCTCGACGGGAATAACCTCAGCGCCCATAAGCTTCATACGTACCACATTTAAGGCCTGACGCTCAACATCCTCAGAACCCATGTAGATCACACATTTAATGCCGAACAGCGCACAGACCGCTGCTGTTGCAACACCATGCTGCCCCGCACCGGTTTCAGCAATAACACGGGTCTTACCCATACGCTTTGCGACCAGGATCTGGCCTAAAGTATTATTAACCTTATGTGCCCCTGTATGCAAAAGATCTTCTCGTTTCAAATAAACCTTAAGGGTCTTTAATTGCTGGCTCAAGCGCTCGGCCAGATAAAGCCTGGTCGGACGACCCGCATATTCATTCAAATAGAACGTGAATTCTTTCTTGAACGCAGGATCCTTACGGACCTTGTTATATTCCTTCTCAAGATCTAAAAGAAGCGTCATCAGCGTTTCAGGAACAAAACGCCCGCCGAACTGCCCATAATGTCCATGCTTATCAGGAAATGACATATCAACCTTATTCTATTAACTTGTCACATTGCCGTCTTACAGCCCTGCGGCATGTCTTGTCGCTCAAACAGCAGAGACCGTCTTTTTCTCATAGAAATGAAAACCGGTCTCTGAACTCGCGCCTGCACCATGCCTTCGGTCTGTAACGGCAATACAGGCCCGATTTATTCCTTATAATCGATCATCGTCATCACGGTATTCGCAATGCCGATGGCCCCGCCGATACGCAGCGGCAAGCGTTTTTCACTCTTGTCCATCCAAATAGAATATTTAGAAGGAACACTGTTTAACAACACAGCTTTATACATCTTACCGGCAGCTTTAAACTCCACATCTTTCACGCCCGAGATCTTCAGATCCAGCGTCGGAAGACGGACATCAAACTTTTCGTCTTTAACAAGTTTTTCCTGCATGCGGTAACGGTAAATAAACCCGTAAATATTATCAACCGGACCTTTTTTCTCAATGATCACGGATGTCGGTTCATGTCCTTCCAACATCTTGGTCACTTTGATTGTACCCGCCGCGTGATCATACTCTTCCATGATCTGTTCCCGACCGCCAAAAATATTAAGGTCCCGCATCACAACCTGCGGAAGGAACGTTTTAGCATCAACAAAAATACGTTCTTCATCATAAAAATTAAATCCCTTGGCTGTAAAAACAATGAGCGTATATTTCTTTCCTTCGCGATACGTCTCCCCCTTAAACACCAACGTCGCCTCACCGACCTTGACAACCGACTGCTTAACGGCAAAACGAATAGTCTCACCCTTTTTAAACGGCGCTGTCTGGGCATGCACCAAAGGACTGGTCCATAGAAATATTACACAGAAAAAAATGCAGCCAATATTACATCTGGTCATAATCTTTAATGAACCTTTCCAGTAAACGCGTGCCATGATAAAGCGTCTTTACTTCCGCATGCTCATCATTGGCATGAAGCGTACCGCTTTTACCAAATCCGGTGGCAAAGGCAGCAATGCCATGATGCTGAAAGAACGAAATGACCGTTGCCCCGTCAGAACCTTTAAGCCTGGCCTTCTGCCCGACCGCTCGCGCAGATTTCAAGAACGCACGCACGAACGGGTCTTTGTCGCTGATCTCATAGGGCAGTTGAAGGTCATCGATCACCATTTTATATTTGGGCGTTACGCTGCGCACAATAGCTTTCACCTGGGAGATCACCTTCTTGGGATCCATGCCCGGCATATAACGTAGATCGACGGAAAATTCACAAAAATCCGCGACCATATTGACCTTGTCTCCACCTTTGATCGTGCCGATATTGACAGTGGGATGATTAAGCAGGGCATGCTTCTTAAATTTAAATTCATAGGCTTTCAAGCGGCGAATGATCTCAGCTGCCTGTTCAACCGCATTCACACCTCTCCAATTCGTTGCGCCATGTGCCTTTTTCCCAAACACCTGGATGCGGGAATGAAAAAGCCCTTTCTGGGCGATGACCGTATCATAGTCCACAGAATCAAGGACCAAAGCTAAACGCGGATCAAGCACACCTTTGTTCAAAAGCGGCTTAATACCATAATGGCTACCCGTCTCCTCATCGGCCGTAGCTGCCAAAACGATATCTTTACGCGGACGATAGCCATCCTCGACCAAAGAACGGATCGCTTCCATGGCACAGGCAAGATTGCCCTTATCATCCGAAGCACCACGACCATAGATCTTGCCGCCCACGATATCCTTACCGAACGGATCATATTTCCAACCCGTGCCGATAGGCACAACATCCGTGTGCGGCGTCAAAAGCAATGCTTCTTGAGACGCCTTCAAACGGGGCCACGCGCCTTTCAACGTCGCGATCACATTCGGACGATTGAGCTTATACGTCACCACTTCAACATCCAGCCCCAACGGCTTCATTTCCTTAACAATAAGATCCGCGATCTCGATCTCATTGCCCGGCGGGTTTTGAGAATCAATGGCGAGTGTTCTTTGCGTGAGTTTGATCAAACGTTCTTTATTAACCATATCTACCCCAAAATGCTCCTAGCCTTGGTTTCAGCTTCAATGCGTTTGAAATCCTGATGGTCAACGAACTTGATCCCAGGGCGCTCAGCATGAAGCTTGATCATTTTGGGAAGATGTTCCCTGACATTCTGGAAAGCAACGTACTTGAATTCCGTGCCGCACTTAGAACAGGTGTGATCGTTCAATTTGATATTCATTTCCTTGCATTTCCCGCAAATACCCGCCAACACACCGTACTCAAGAATATGCTCTTTGACGTCGCTGAAATCAAGGTCCTGGTAAATCCGTATCATTTGTTTAGCCATAGGTTCGGGATTATAACACAGGAGATAATGCACGCCAACAAAGAAAAGCCCGCGAAATACTTTTGTATCCCGCGGGCTGTAAACTTTTCTCTAACACACATACATCACTTGAACACAGACACTCCTGTGACAGGCCTGATATCCAGGATCACCGGCACAAGTCCGTCAATGCGGATATTCTCCAGATCCTGCTGACTGACGGGCAACATGATCCCGTTGCCATCACGCTTGATCTGCATGTCCAGATTCGATTGCGCAAAGTCTATACCACCCGTTCCTTTACCCAACACCCTTGCTCCTGTTCCCTTCTTAGGAACATAAGGTATGCTCACATAAAAGAATCTCGCATCTCTACTCACATCCATAACTTCCAACTCGGGTATACTTTCTTTAAACATTTCCAAAACTTGATTGTCCGTTTTAACGTCCATCCCCATTGGCAATAATGCCATAATAACAGCCCCCTCAGAGCTTGAACCCACAGAGAGAATCCTAATATTCTCTGTGTTAAAATTATTTTTCATTTTATCTCGAATAATCGTAAGTTGTTGGTTAAAAGAAAGCTGCGGTGACCATAGAATCTCGGATTTATCAAATTCATTACGCTTTTCTTCTGTATACATTTCCTCCCCAAAATCAGGCCCAGCCGGCTCCTTTAAAAGGTCAGAGGTGTCATCTGTGGGGCTGAATCCTTCGTAATAATAAATGCGATCGCCTCGGCCTAAATTACCTTGAGGATCTTTCAACTTCACAACAATAGACGTCTGCCCATTTTGTTCTAAGACCTCGATCGAAGTTACTGTGACCAGTCTTGCTTTATCGTTAAAGTTATACCAAACCTTTTTACCCTTAAATATCTCCCTACCGCCCACACTGACTGAGTTCGGCTTTTGATAAAAGAAGGCTGGCAAATGCAATCCATCCACATACCTACTTTCACCTTCGCCAACAACATTGCCCTGTGCATCCAGATATTCAAACATTAACCTGGGATCCAGACCACGAACAAACCCCTTGATCTTAACGTGGGTTGCCGTAACACCGCTATCATTGGTTGTCGGATTTATACTAAAAGTATCATTTTCCTTAAGAATAATATTTTTTACATCACCTTTGAAAACAAGAACAGTATCCATTTTCTTGCCATCTTTCCCATCAGCAACGTTTGAATACTCTACAAAAGGATTGGCCGCATCAGTCTTGGGTGCAAAGAAAGAACTGGAGAAAGCAAATCCCGTCATCCCCAATGCTACGCGCCATAACATCCTACGGACCAAAAAACGTGCATCTTCCGTGTTCTGACTCTCTTCAACGATTGGATAAGCCACGCCGCCTGTCACAATATAACGCAGTGCCTCAACCCTCTTAGCCAAAACGCTCTTGATCTTATCGAGTGATCGACCCATCTTCGATGAAAAAGGTGCTTTCCCGACATACGGAACGTAGGGACCAAATAAATTCGCATCATCCAAGGGCATGAACGTAACCTCATAATCCCCATTGCCCCCGTTCTCCCACACCCTCTCTCCAACGGTAACCAAAACCTCCTGGCCGATCTCTGCACCGATCCTGACCGCCAAGAACTGTTGCATCTGCGGCTTTGAATATTCCTTAGCCACAATCTGCAATCTAAGACCTCCCTGAGCATATTGATAACTCACACGCCCCGTATAAGCCCCCGATGCTGCTTTAACCAGAGGACTTACAAATATCTTCTTCAATGACTCAAGTGCAGCCTCCTGGATTTCACCCTTATCCGTGATCGTAGCTTCCCCCATAATGATCTGTGCTTTCTTAACAGAAGAAAATGTTATGGCCGTAAGTTCATGAAAAGAGAATTTGGTCTTGCCCGAAAGTTTTAGAATAGTCGCCAAATCCATTTTGAAAACACCATCAATTGTATTGGCCTTAATATCATCCACAGAAATCAAGATCTCTTGATTGCCGACTTTAAGTCTTAAACCGAGAACATCCCCTATCTCTTTTAATCGCATTTGAAGAAAAAACCCTTCATACCCGGCTGCTTTTTGCAGTTTGGTTTTTACTCCCTCATCGATCTTAAGCCCTGTGCCAGCGTACATTGTCAGATTTTGTTCTCCTTTGGGATCAACAATGATCTTCATCAGAGAATAATCTTGATTACCAAAGAATTCTGCATTAGATGTTTTCTGCATCGACTTCCAAACATCTACCTTATTATCGTCAGGGCCATTGCCACCTTCCTTGACTTCTTTCTTCGGACCATTTCCCTTGTTTTGATTCCCACCATCTGCCAAAGCCAATGCTTCATCGCCAAAATCAAATATGGGCTGACCAATATCAATAGTCCCTGGACCTTCGTCGGAAACTTTATCTTTTTCAAAACCATCATTTCTCTCAACACCGCCATAAGGAAATATCACCGTAACGGCAAGGGGCAAGAAAACCCGCATCCCGCGGCCACCCATCTCTCCGGTTGGCCCTGATTTACTATTACCTAAATCCATAACTAAACTCAAAGGGATCTTAAGATGATCCCCTTGAAGATACTTCTGCGCATCCATAACAGACCGAGACTTACTATCCGTTGAATAACCATCCTTAAATATAAGGTTACATCTAGGCGCATCTTTATAACTTGATTTAAAGGGGATCAAAATATACGCATCCGCTCCAAAACTAAGCGCCGATTCCGCCCCTTTGATCTTCATCTTGATGTTAGCACTGCCCGTACCCTTAGTACCAAAGGCCACCTGAGCCCCTCCATCTGTCACCTTTACTTTGCCTGCTGATGCCGCCGGGATCACAATATCATCCGGGTCTCCATCAAATTGAACTCCGGCAACACCAGAATCTATAACATCTGCAAAAGTCAGATCAACCGAACTTGTATTATCTAACGCTACCGTTGTTGTATTCATGGCCGTAACGGGTGCACTGGCAGCAGCATAGGTCCAGTTGGGTAACGACATCATAAAAACCATCATCAATCCCGCTAAGCCAAGACCAGCCATACGTCCCAAGTTCTTAAAACCCTTCTCAAATCTACCCTGAACTTTTTCGGCTTTATTGCTTGGATTTTGTAAATCCTCCTGGACCTGAGCTTCAGATGCAGAAACCCTGTTCATCTCCGCCGCATTTGCAAAACCGCCCGAGAAATACTTGCGCGGGAGAACCTCTCTGGTATACCGGTCCGTATCTTCCTTGATCATGTTAAAAACGCCCTTCTTGAACGCTTCAACATACTTGTTATAAATCGCCTGATTGATCGCAGGATCCTGATCAATACCCTGGACCTTGCTCTGATCCGCGTAAACCCTGCCCAAGATCGATTCCTTAAGCGTACGCTTATACCACGTCGCCAAAAGCATGCCGCTGTAAACCTGCCTGACCGGAGCAAAGCTTTTGCCCGTATTCACTTCCTGTTCAATAGCTGGAATTATAACCTCCCGCATAACCTCCTGGGAGATCTTGGCCGTTTCTGTATCCTGGGCAGATTCGCTCTCACCCATATTATTCCTGGTCGCAAGGTAATCTTTATCCAACATGACCTTCAAATGACTGGACACAACGTAAACCATATTATCTTTTTCATACATGAGCGCCTGATCCGGCATGACCCATACCTTATTAAATGTGTCCGTGGGAACATCCGTGCTTCCAAACATATTGTATGCACGTGCATAAACCCCATCCCAGAACTTCTTGCCCAGATCCGTATCAGGATTGGTCAAAGACGAAGAGATCTGTTTGAGCAGATAATCCTGGGCCAAAAGGTCACGGCCCATTTCCGTCAAACCAAAATTATCAGGAATGATACGATCCTGTTCATACGGCGAAAGGTTGACCCATTGGTCCGTGTCAGGCACAGCCAGGGCCGCAAGAAAATACTTGATCAGCTTGCCATATTGGGCCTGTTTCTCGGATCCGCTTAACTGCTCATCCCCCTGCGCAATGATAAAATCAAATTTGAAGGGATCATTGACATCAATGGTCATGGCTTTAAGATGCGCTGGCATATAGGTTTCAGTCAGACTGACCATAGCGCCTGGTTCAGGCATAAGTCCAAGAGCTGTAAGGCTTTGAGCAAAGCCTTGCGGAGGCATGATACAGCTGATAACAAATGTTACCAAAACCAAGAATGATGTTATTTTTCTCATAGCTGGCCTCCTTATGGCCAATATATCCATAGACAAATAAGAACGAGCCCCACCATCTCTAAGCATACCTTATATATAAAGGAGAAAACAAGGGGGAATGCGGTTATTTAAGAAACCGTTCTCTTATAAGGGCAATGCTCATCCCCGGGCCAAGACTCGCCCATTTTATGACGAATAGAAATGCAGTTGAACATGCGGCCGGAAAGAGTCTTTTGAGGGCCAAGGCGGGTCGCATAAACTTTACACGAGGACTTGCCTTCAGGGCTTATGTGAAGATGCTCACAGGGATCTTCCTCAGCCCCACAACAGGCACCGCAATGACGGCAAAGCGACTCACTCTGATGTTCGCGCAAAGAAAGCCAATTTTGATAAGAATTTACGTCTGACATATTAAAATCCCGACAAGATGCCCGAAGTTCGTGTTCCTAAGCGAAATCTAGCGGTCCCACCCTAACGGGTTTGATCTCATCCCCACCTCATTGTGCATCGTTCCGAAAATGAGCGCCCTCTTCTTCAATGTGCTTTGAAGGAGCCGCTGATGGAGCGAAGGAATGCGAACGAGGGCATGATCTTTTCAGAACATAAATAAAGAGGGGCCCGATACTGCTGGGCCCCGAGAACTGAAGGTATGATACCAAACCGATAAAGTGGGAGTTGATCCCTCGCACTTCGGCAACGCAGCCACCGTCTTACAGCCACCCGACCATTCCCTAAAAAGGGAGGCCCAAACCGCCACAAAGGGCTAACGGGCCAACAAGGATGGAGTACATTAGGTCTGTCGCTTTGTGTCCCCAGGTTTCCCCGGGTTTACCTTTATCGGCTAAGAAAAATATAGCACATCCTCAGAGCCTAAAACAAGATGCCACAAAGGTTTTTCAGAAACCGCTACCTGGCACACCGTCAATGCCTATCTGGGGAGAAGTCCCTCCTTGAGGCGGTTGCTGAACCATCCCGATTAAAGAACGGCATTCCATCTCACATTTTTGAATTTGTTCATAGCCTCCGGAACGATTGGCGGCCAACTCTTTTTCACACCTGGAAACACATTCAACGCATGTGTCAAAGTTCTCATCTTTCTTCAATGTGCATTGCCCATCAATCATCTCACATGCGGCCAAGGACTGGCACAAGTCCTCGATCGAATAAATAGCCGAGCACATACGGGGGCCTGTCGCGATTTCACATGTGATATTTAAACCATGACAATCCTGACGCACACAAGGTGCCTGATCTTTAACCATAGAAGCAGATGCCGTAAATACCCACAGAAAGCATCCACAAAAAAGGATGGTCAATAGCCGTATCATAATCCCTCCAATTTCGCATTCTTGATAAACGACTCCATCTTGCGATGATCCTTCTTCCCCGGCTCAAGCTCTACGCCACTGGAAACATCGACCCCATAAGGTTTAACTGTCTTGATCGCATCCATAATATTCTCATGATTAAGCCCGCCGGAAAGGATGAACGGGATTTTGGTATTAGCCTGCTTTAAAAGCTCCCAGTTAAAGGTCTTGCCCGTCCCGCCAAAAGAATTCTCCTGATACGCGTCAAAAAGGATGCTGTCGACGTTGAATTTCTTGATCACATCAAAATTAAACGCAGGATCCACGCGAAAACCTTTGATGACCTTAATATTGCCGCGCTTCAAGCGCGTGCAATAATGATTATCTTCATCCCCGCTCAGCTGCACCGCATTCAATCCACAAAAAGAAGTGATGTCATTGATCGCACCCTGGCGTTCATTGACAAATATTCCAACGGTTGTTACGAACGGCGGAAGGATGGCAATGATGTTGCGCGCACGCGAAGGCGAAACATAACGCGGGCTCTTCTTGTAAAAGACAAATCCAAGTGCATCGGCACCAAATTTGACAGCTTTGAATGCATCATCTTTATCCGTAATACCACAAATCTTGACTCGTACCATAAAGGCCTCCTATAAAAGACGGATTTTAAACCCGCCCACAACATTATTGTTTACCAACCCATAACATCCCTGACCCTCTTGGCAACATCCTTTTCTTTAAGGAATGTTTCACCGATCAAAACCGCATGCACCCCCGCCTCCTTAAGCCGCTTGACTTCAGCGTGAGTGCTGATACCACTTTCAGCCACAACCACCTTGCCCTGCGGGATCCGCCCCATCAGCTTCTCAGCCGTTGCCAGATCAACCTGAAATGTACGAAGGTCACGGTTGTTGATCCCAATGATCTCGGCATCACAAGCCAAAGCCCGATCAAGCTCATCGATATTGTGAATTTCCACCAGACAATCCACGTCCAGTTTCTTCCCCACAGCCAAAAGATATTTGAGCTGTGCGTCCGTCAATGCCGCCACGATCAGTAATACAGCACTCGCCCCACAGTAGCGCCCCTCATAGATCTGTCCTTCATCAATGATAAAATCCTTCATCAGAGTCGGAGTATTAAATTTCTCACTGACCGTTTTTAAATAGCCCGGCTTACCCAGAAAATAATCTTCTTCTGTCAAGACCGAGATCGCTGCCGCACCGCAATCCTGATAGATCTGCGCCAATATCTCAACATTAAAATCCGGACGGATAAGACCCTTGGACGGAGAGGCTTTCTTGATCTCGGCAATAAGATTGATCTGCCCCGGACGTGAGATCCCCATCTTAAAAAGCCCGTAACGCTCATAGGGCGTCTCATCCAAATGCTCTTTTAGATTATCGTAAAAAGGACGCTTGCGCTCATTATGCGCACGCTTCTTTTCCAGGATCGTCTTTAAAAAATCACTAGCCACGGTTTGAAAACTCCTTGAACTGCTGAAACTTTTCCCAAGGCTTACCCTCTGCCATGACCTGACGGACGCGCTGCAATCCTTCCCGCGGGGAGGCCGCAGCCTCGGCGGCATAAAGCGCAAAGCCTGCATTAAGGGCCACCACATCCATATGGGCATGCAAGCCTTTACCCTGCAAAATGAGTGCCATCAGACCTGAATTCTCCAGCGGGTCGCCACCCTTTAGATCATCTTCGCGCACACGCTTGATGCCAAAATCCTCGGGAGCGATCTCATAAGAAATCACTTCTTTACCATTATACTCACTGACAAATGTCGTCGATGTTGTGGAGATCTCATCAAGTCCGTCCGCTCCATGAACCACAACCGCGCGTTCAGCACCCAATATTTTTAATACCTGCGCAAACTGTTCGGTTAAATGTTTGTTATAAACTCCAACCATCTGATGCGTGGCACGCGCCGGATTGGTTAAGGGCCCCAGCACATTAAAGATCGTCTTCACACCGAGCGCTTTTCTCAACCCAGCCACATGTTTCATCGCTGGATGATGACGCTGCGCAAACATAAAACAAATGCCCGTCTCATCCAGGCAGTCACTCATGCGCTCATGCGGCATCTGAAGATTGATCCCCAAAGCCTCAAGCACATCCGCACTGCCCGAATGGCTCGAAACAGAGCGATTCCCATGCTTGGCGACAATGACACCACACGCCGCAACAACGAACGCCACTGCCGTGGAAATATTAAACGTCCCTTTAGCATCACCCCCCGTACCACAGGTGTCAAGCACGACCTCATGATGCGTCTCAAGAAGGACCACAAACTTGCGCATGATCCGCGCTGCAGCCGTGATCTCATCCACCGTAAACCCTTTGGCATTCAAAGCCACAAGAAAATCTTTGATGTCAGATTCAACCGCACGGCCTGACATGATCTCCATCATAGCCGCATGCATCTCTCCATGGGTGAGGTTCTTTTTCTGAAGGATCTTTTCAACGCATTCACGCATGCGGCCTCCTTAGAGGCTTAAAAAATTGGCAAGGATCTTCTTACCCTCTTTGGTAAGAATGGACTCGGGATGGAATTGAACGCCCCAGACCGGAAGTGTTCTGTGACGAACACCCATGATCTCCTGATCATCCTCAGAGCGTGCCGTGATCTCAAGGCATGCGGGAACGCTCTTTTCTTCAATCACAAGCGAATGGTACCGTGTCGCCTCAAATGGATTGGACATGCCTTTGAATACATCTTTCCCGTCGTGACGGATGCGCGAGGTCTTTCCGTGCATGAGCTTCCCCGCACGAACGATCTTGCCTCCAAAAGCGTAGCCGATAGCCTGATGCCCCAAGCACACACCCAACAACGGAAGCTTACCCGAGAACTCCTTGATCACATCAACAGAAATGCCGGCATGCTCGGGGCTGCTGGGCCCCGGTGATATGACGATCCGCTCAGGATGAAGTTTCTTGATCCCTTCAAGCGTGATCGCATCATTGCGATACACCTCAACCTTGGCATCCAGCTCACCAAAGTACTGGACGATGTTGTAGGTGAATGAATCATAATTATCGATCATCAAGATCATTCTTTTTCTCTCTTGATTGAAGCTCCCAACGCGATCAGCTTCTTGTCAATATTCTCATACCCGCGGTCAAGATGATACACGCGGCGGATCTCGGTCTTGCCTTTGGCCACAAGTCCGGCCATAACGAGCGCAGCGGATGCACGCAAGTCGGACGCCGTAACAGGTGCCCCTGACAATTCCTTAACACCCTCAATAATGGCACTGCCACCTTCACGACGGATACGTGCCCCCATACGAGAAAGTTCGGCAATGTGCATGAACCTGTCCGGAAAAACCGTATCACGAATAACACTGACGCCATTGGTAAGCGCCATGATCGCTGTATACTGTGCCTGCAAATCGGTCGGAAACCCCGGATACGGATAGGTGGTAATACTAAAAGGCTTTAACACCTTCGGCGACTTAACCCTGACCGTATTCTTTTCCACTTGAACCTGTACGCCTATATTTGTCAGCACATCATCAAGGGCGGTCAACTGGCTGTAATCAATATCACGGATGAGAAAATTGCTACGGGCCATGGCCGCAAGAAGAACGAACGTCCCCCCTTCGATACGGTCAAACGACATGCGGTAATCCGCGCCGCGCAATTTTTTCACACCCTGAATAATGATACGCGGACTTCCCTGCCCCCTGATCCGCGCACCCATCTCATTTAAGAAATTCGCAAGTTCCTCGACCTCAGGTTCACACGCGGCACACTCAATGACGGTTTCACCTTCAGCTAAAGTTGCCGCCATCATAATATTCGCGGTACCCAAAACCGAAGGACCAGACGCTCCTGCCAAATACACACGGGCACCTTTAAGTTTCTTCGCCGTGGCAATGATATAACCGCCCTCAGTCCTGACCTTGGCCCCCAGAGCCTCAATGCCCTTCTGATGAAGATCGACCGGGCGCACACCAATAACGCAACCGCCAGGCAAAGAAACTTTTGCTTCGCCCAATTTTGTCAAAAGCGGCCCCAATACGCAGATCGACCCGCGCATGGTCGAAACCAGCTTGTAGTCCGCAACAGGATTCGGCTTGCCATTGGACATGATGATCAGCTTATCCTTATCCCACTCAATGTCCTTGCCCAATGATTTTAAAAGCTTGATCATCGTGTTCGTATCAAGAAGCCTAGGGACATTGCGCAGGATGCATGTTTCATCTGTTAAAAGCGTTGCCGCCAACACGGGAAGCGTTGCATTCTTAGAGCCGCTGATCCTGACCTCACCCTTAAGCGGTTTTCCGCCTTCAATAATAAGTTTGTCCATAAGGATATTTTCACTTCTGATGTGGTTAACGGGCTATTTGGGCCATGATCACACGCGGCCTT